>NZ_NXLS01000001.1:0-300000 GCF_003364315.1 Helicobacter ganmani
AGAGGCTAGAGCTAAATTGTCCGCGTATAAAAAAGTGTTGCAATGTATTTTAGGTGAGGAGGAATAAATTTTTAAGAGATTCTATCTACAAATTAAGAACGAATCCCTAAAAATAGGGCTTAAATAAGAACACTTAAAGCAAAAAGCTTGTATAATATGTGCGGATTTAAGGTATCGGCTTTCTCAAAAAGGAGGCGATATGGCAGAAGTTATAATCGTTTTAATTATTATGCTCTTGCTCATTGTAGCTATAAAAAGCTAGATAAGCAAGAAACTTTTATTTAAAAACATTTTAATTTTATGCCACTTCCGCTTATAAAAGCCTTAAATCCCTTGCAAATCTAAAGCCACTTAAGCGGGAGTGGTTTTAGTCTTTAAAGAAAATCCTCCCTTACTCCTAGAGAAAAAATAAAAATATGATACAATAAATTTTAAAAGGAAAAAACAATGGAAACACCAAATATACAGGTTAATACAAATATAGAAAACAGCGAAATTTTCTCCCCGATGCTTTTAGCATTCCTAAAACAAAAGATTAAAGAGCTAGGACAAGAGAAAAACGAACAAATCATTATGGAATCTCTTAAGGTAGTAGCAGATGAGATTTCTCATAAACAAACCATTAATGCAAAGGCAATCAAAGAGGAACTAGAGGAAAAGCTCAAAAATGAGTTAGCCACAAAAGATTTTGTAAGAGCAGAGATTAATCAAGTTAGAACAGAAATTGCGGAAGCCAAACAGGAATTAAAATTAGAAATTGCGGGAGTAAGAACAGAAATGTCAGAATCCCAAAAGAAACAAATGTGGCTCATTGTTAGCACAGGCGTAATGTCCGCAGTTGTGATTATTGGTGCAAATTTTGCATTGATTAAATTCCTCGTTGATACATTCTTGACTGCCCTAGCAAATATGAAGTAAAAGTAAGATACTGCCTCTTATATTTCTATGTCTTGCAAAAATGTAGCCCTATGTGTTATGGGTTTTGGGAGATATTTTGCATAGGTTTTATAAGTTTCTGTTAAATCCTTGTGTCCCATCATCTTACACCCTACCCACATAGGCTCTTCCCCTTTACTTAGCATAATAGAGGCAAAGGAATGCCTTGTATCATAAAGCCGACGCCTTTGAAGTTTTAGCTGTTTTTGTAAAGCATAAAACTCACTTCTTATTTTATAGCGTGGTAAAACGATAATTCTTTGTTCTAGGGATTGATATTTTAAGGTTTTTAAATGGTTATAGACTATGTCTAGCATATCAATCACGCGATTGCTTGAGAGAGTTTTTGGGCTGTCTATTATGCCTTTATCTGATAAACTTTTATTAATAATAATCTCTCTTGTTTGCAAGTTAATATCTTTAAATGTTAAAGCCAAAATCTCACCTGTCCTAGCTCCGCAAAAAAATCCTAAAATTAGATAAGTCTTTAAATCATCTTGTGCGTTTTTAATGAGATTCAAAGCTTCCTCTAGTGAAAAAGGATTAATCGTCTCTTTTGGAGTTTGTTGTTTCATTTTGGGAAGAAATATAGGGTTTTTGTCTATTAAATCATTATCTATAGCATATTTAAAAAACGATTTAAAAATAATGAAATAGAGTTTAATTGTTTTTTGACTATAACCCCTTTTAATTAAAAATTCTAAAAATAATACATTGTGTTTTCGTTTAAAATCACTCAAAAAAATAAGGTTAAATTCCTTTAAAAAAATTAATGCACCCTTAATCACAGAACTATAAAAATCTTTTGTCCTTTCTTTTAAAAATCTTTTTTCTTTTAAAAAATTTTCAGAGACTACTTTAAAGGTGAAAGGCTCTTGCTCTCTGCTAACCACATTTGAATCATCATTAAGGCTTTCATATTTAGCTCTAGCCTCTTTTATATTGTCTTGGAAAAGCAAAATGTTTGCTTCTACAAATTCAATGGCTTTGGAAGTTTTTTTAATCCCTGTTGATTTGCGAAAGCGTTTGCCATTTTTGTAGTAATCTATATAGATTGTATTGTTTCTAATGTAAATATTTTTCATTAAAATCTCATAAAATGGAAAGTTAAGTAAAGATTATAGCATAATTCAAAGGAGATAATTTAAGTTTTTTATATCATCGTATATAACGAGCTTATAAAGATTTTTGAGTTAATTTTTAAGCTAAATTAAAGTAAAATTGCTTTTGGACGAAACTTAATGTAAGTTTAATTGAAATTTTTTGCCTAAATGATTCTTATAATTTGGGTTGGTTCAAGCTCCTTAAAATGCTTGATAATATCCTATTATATGGAATTATAAGATTTTTACAAAATGAAAGTAATTAATTTTATTTTTTAAGTTTTATGAATCTTAAACTTAAATAAGATTAATGTTCTTGAAACTTAAAGTCCTATTTTATGAGATTGAAAGCATTTTAAAATGATAACTTAAATCATTATATTAGATATAAATATTAAGATAATTGTAGAACATTCTTGTTTAAATTCTTTAAATTATCCTAAAATAAATTAAAATATTGATTTAAGCTAAATTTTGTTGAAAAAAATTAAGTTCCCCAAAATGTTGTTTAAAATTATTTTTCTATTTAATTCTAATACCTATTTTACGATATTTTTTATTTTTTAAGTTCCCCAAAATGTTGTTTTTATTTCTTAATTATATAAAACAAATATTAAAGGGAATAAAAGTTTAATATTATATATAATTCTTGGAGATTTAGAATTAAATTTAAATTTAATTTATTAAAAATTTTTTATAAAACAACTTTTTGGGGATTAAATTTAGCTTAAAATTTCATTCTATACGCTTTTAGAAAATATAAAATTAATCTTAAATTGCACAAGTTTTTTTAAAAGAAACTTCCTAATAAACGAGCTTTCCTAAGAAAAAAATCCCCAAAAAGTTGTTTTGTTTTTTACTTTTTCTCCTGCTACAATCCTCGCAAATATTTATTTTTTAGGACATTTGAATGAATACAGAAATGAATCAATTAGACAATCAAGAGTTTGTCTTTGGCGATTTGGATTCTTTACAAGAGCAGGTAGCTTTGAAAAATTCTGCGCAAAATAATGAAAAAGAGCCTGAATTAACAGGAGAAATTGTAAGAGAATGGGACGATTTAAGTAGAGATAATTTAGACCTTTTAGATAGGTTTGATGAACAAACAAAAAGAGAAAATGAATTGTCGCAAGAATGGTATGACAAAGAAGCTAAAGAAGACGAGTATCAGAAATTTTTAGAAAAGTTAGAGCCTGATGAGATTCAATGCAGAGTGCAAGAAAAAACCCAAGAGGAAATTGACCTTAAATACTCTTTAGCTAAGATGAAGCAAGATTTAGATTTTAATTCACAAACTCAAGAGGAGAAACAAGAAGTAGATTTAATTTATCCCGCACAAAAAAGAGAATTTTTGAATGAAACTTTGGAAGTTGTGGATAAAGGCATTACGCCAAATATCAAAGAGTCTTTAAGCATTTTAGAGAGGCTTGATGAAGTGGAATCGCAAATTGCAAAGAAAGAAAAGGAGCTAAATGCAAATAGTGAGCAAAACAAAGATTCCTCCTCTCCCTCTAAAACAATTTTAGATTCTGAAATTGATGAAGCTTTGCAAAAACAACAACAAGAGCAACAAGAATTGCACCAAAAAGAGCTAGAATCTTTGCAAAAAGAAAAAGAAACACTAGAAAAAAACTTTGAAGCAAGTATTGAAAATCTCATCAAACAAGGCGATGTGAAAGACTTGCTTAAGAATTTACAAACATTGGATAAAGCGTTTGCGGAATTTTTAAAGAAAACCAAAGAGGAATGCGATTTGTTAGCAAAACAACGCATTGAAAAACTAGAACTCGCAATGCAAAGTCAAAGTGTTAAAGAGGTGGTAAGCGAATTTGTAAAGGAATTGCACACCAATTGCAAAGAAGTAAAGGAACAAAGCAAAGAGTTAGAATCGCAAAAAGAATGCTTTGAAGCCTTGCAAAAACAACAGCAAAAATGCCTTAAAGGTGATGAAAAATCAATGAGCGATGCTAGATTTGAATTAGGACAGAATCTTGTATGGCTTAATGAAAATCACCCCACTTTCAAAGAAAATTATCCAAAATTTTACAAAGAGCTTGAGAGGACACTCAAAGAGCCACAACAACAAAAGCAAAAACAACAAGAGAACACAAGACAAAGGAGTGCGTAATGTTAAAACAAAGTTTTGTTTCTCTAAGTCTTGCTTGTATGCTTTTATCACAAGCAAATGCAAGTGGAATCCCGACCGTAGATGTTGCCGCAATCCAACAAGCAGTTCTAAATTACAACCAAATGATTAAGCAATATGAGCAAATGCTTAAAGATACAATGAATTTTGAAAAGCAAATGGACGATATGGGCGTAAATATGAATAGCGTGAATGAAATTTTAGGAAACACTCTAGGCTTAGTTAAAGATATGCAGAATCTCTACGATTCTATTGTTTCTATTCCTGATGATATTTTAGGTGATGTAAGTAAAGTGCAGAATGCTTGCAGTTTTTTAGAGAGCAAAAGTAGCTATTTTAAAACAAAAATGAACCAAATCAATGGAATTAAAAATAAGGTAAATCGTTGTTCTATTGCCATTGCCAATACTACGGATATTAGCAAAAGCATTGAGGATTTAATGAAACAAGCCGATAAGATTGCTGATTTTGAGGAGTATCAAAAGGTAATGCAAGAAATAGAAAATGTTAGAGTTGCAAATGAATTTTTACAACAAAAACAAAATGAGGAGAACGCCAATCGCATACTTGCCTTTTACGACACCTATAAAGAGGAGAATGCCAACAATGTGTATTCTCAAAGCAAACACAATTCCGATTTAAGAGAGTTATCTAAGGCTCTTACAAAGCCAAACAATCAAAAACAAGCCCAAGCACTAACCAATTCCTTGCTTTTAAAGATTTTAGAATCCAATCATAGACAATATGAGATGAATTTAGAATTTTATAAAACGATGACTGCCTTTAAAATGCAAGAACATAAAAGTGATATTGCAGAGGAAAGTTATCAAAAGACTTACACAAAGCCTACAATCAACGAGAAATTCCTAAATTATCAATACCAAGATTCACAATTTGAAACGGATTCTTTAGGATTCCCGATTATCACACTAGATTTAGTAAAATAAAGGAAACACAATGAAAACACAATTTTTAACCAAAGCAACTCTAAGTCTTGCGCTTGTAGGAAGTTTAAGCATTTTAAATGCGCAAAGTCTTTCTAATGGTGTAAAGATTCAAACCTTAAGCGGAGATACAAAATTATCCTGTGAAGCCTTGCTGTGTCTTGCAAGCCCAATCAAACCTAGCGAATGCTCCCCCTCACTTGCAAGATACTTTGGAATCAGTGCAAAAAAATGGAAAGATACGATTACCAAGCGAAAGAATTTCTTAAAGCTTTGTCCTGTGGATAATAGCGATTCACAAATGGTTTATTATAGAGACCAAGTTGTTGCAAATTTAGATTCTGAATGCACGATTCCTGCTTTAAATAAAAGAGTAGAAAAACAAGTCATAAGATTAGAAAAGGTGTGTGCAGTTGTTGGCGATAATGGTTGTGCTACTTTCAAAGAAATTAATATTTATGGTTTTAGAGTAAATCCGAATCTACCTAGAAGTTGTGCCCTCCTTGCTTCCTCTGCTTATACTGATTATCGTTTGAAATATACTTGCAATAAGCAATTCTATGATGAAATAAGCTGGAATCGCGGTTATGAGTTAAAAGAAGTCTCACAAAATATCTATTTAACACTCAAAGAGAGTGAGAGAGAACAAGGAAGCAAGTTGATTCCTATTAGCCGAAGTGAATTTAACAAATTACCACAAGAACAACGCAAAATCACACAGAATTACAATGCTTTTGGAAATTATATTTCACAATATAACAAAATTGTCGTGGTTTTCTATCAAAAAATCCCCATTAAGAAAGATTGCTGGATAAATGGTTAAAACTAATCTTGTTAAATTGCCTCTTGATGAAATTTTATTAAGCAATGGTTGGAACATTAAAAAAGATAAGGATTCTAAAAATTACAGAGCTTTAGAAAACTTAGAAACGGGTGATTGCGTCATTATCTCAAGACGACAAAATGGTGATTATCTCTATTTTAATCCCAACGATAATCAAGACAGAGGCAATATTTACAATTTTTGCAAGAATCGCGGGATTAAATTTGATTACAATGCGCTAGATATTAAAAACTTGCAAGAAAAACTAGCAACTAGCACCCTTAAACCTCTTACCAAAACACAAGAGGACGAAAAAACACAGCAGATTCTCAATGTTTTTAAAGAGTTTCAAGAATTGCCTTTTAACAACCCTTTATTTTCTAAGAGAGATTTAAATCCCGATTTGCTTCAGGAGATTATGGGATTAAAGCAAGATGATTTTGACAATATTGTTGTGCCAAGCTACACTTTAGAGACATTACAAGCAACCAAAAAGAATTTTTTAAAACAAAAAGGCTATGTGAGCTATTTGAATCGCCCTATTGTGAGAGAGAATCCCAATACAAAAGAAAAGAAATTCATTAAGCAACTTTGTTATGGCAAAAAAGGCTTAGAAATTCTAAAAACAAGGGAGACTAAGGATTTTAAAAGTGTGCAAACGCTTATTGTTTCAGAATCCAGCATTGATTCTTTAAGTTTTATAGAATTAAAGAAAATAGAGCCTAAAAATATGCTTCTATGTGCAACCAATGGACAAATCACGCAAGAGCATAAAAAAGTCTTTGAATATCTAGCCAAAAACACGCAAGAAGCAGAAGTTTATCTTTGTTTTGATAATGATACAAAAGGCAAAGAGTTTGCAAAAATTGCAAAGGAATTTTTTAAAGAAGCAAAAGTGCAAATACCAAATTTTAAAGACTTTAACGATGATTTAAAGATTGCAAAGGCAATGAATCTTGATTTTTCTTACACAAAAGAGAAAGTGCATCATATTCTAAAAGAGTGGGAAAAACATAGTGAATTTTTAAATAGAAGCTGGGATATTTTAAAACCTGAAGCAAAAAGAGCGCATATCTTAGAGATAAATTTAAAAGAGATTCCACTTTTTATTGCCCTAAAGCCAAAAATTGAAAATTATCTCCCCACCAAAAGCCTAGAAAAGTCTTATGAAAACTTGGAAGCAAGAATCAAGAAAGAAAGGGAAAGAGAGGCAATGGAGAAAAGAGCAATGCAATCAAAAATACATCTTTAAATCAAAAAAGCGACAGAATATTTCAAAAGCAGTTTAACTTCTTATATACTTAAAAGATTGCGGGGCAGTAAAATTGCCATATTCATTATAAGGGCATAAAGGCTCTTTGTATCTGTTGATATTCTTGATTTTTATCGCATACGCCACTTGTCTATCTTGAAAATATTGCATATAAAAAGATTTTTTAACGCCCGAGTGTCTCCTCGTTTTTTCCCAAACTTTTGTAGGATTGTCTTTTACGATTTCTCCTATTTCAAATTCCCCAATGATTTTCCCCACAGGCTTTGTAACATAAACTTGTATATATTTGACCTCTTTTTTAAATATGACTTTACGATATTCAAATTTTTTCTTGCCATTGAAAATAGCTTCGGCAAATTCAGGCTTAATGGATAATAATGCTTTCATTCACTTCTCCAGCCTTTAGAATTTGTTGGAATTCATCATCATTTAGAGATACAAATCCCCAATAAGGCTCACTTTCTCTTTTGACAATTCCCCTTAATGTATCCAATATAACTCTCTTTTTAAAGGAAATATTATAAGTCATTTTGATAATTTTTGGATATTTCCTACTTTTATAATATTGTTTTAATTCATCTTTAGTAAAAATATTGTGAGGCTTACAATATTTGATAAACTCCTCCTCCGTGAAACTACTAATATGCCTATACTCTTCTACTACACATAAAGAAGTAGCAACAGAGGAATAACTAGCATTAGAAGCTTTTTCGTCTTTTGTGCGGTAGATAATCAATAAATCGCCTTTTTTGAGACTCTCAATTCCTTGTATTTTTGCAATATAAACTTTATGAATACTATTAGCCTCCGAAGAATCTTGAAGTATGCTAAAATTTTCATTCTTAAGCATTGAATCTGAAAACATTCCTGTATGATACTGCGGATAAATACCTAAAATATATTTACTAACATTTTTGGCATTGATTGAGGGGAAATCAAGACAAATATCTTGTTGTATCTCTTTTGAAGTTGTTGCAATGTTTTTTATCAAGACGAGCTCATCACCTTTATTGCCCCATTGTTTAAACCCATATTGCTCTAGTAGGTTGATTAATGCTTTGTGTTTTGAAAAAGCAGTTAAATAGAGGTTAAAAATATTTTTAGATATGGCAAAGTCAAACATTCTCTTAATGAGACGCTCACCAAGCTTTGTCCTATGTGGAACAACTTTAAAAGTCCCAACTTTTATCCAAGCTTTAGTTGAATCCAAAGGCGGTGTGATGCCTGTGTTGTCAATGGGATTTTCCTCTTTAAGATATAAAAAACAAACTAACTCATCTTTTTCGTAAAGAATATAGGCTTTTTCATCTTGTGAAGCTTTTTTATTATACCAATTATCAAAGCCTTGATAATCCTGCCTCAAGGAATCAAAAAAAGTATCTTGCAAATTAACCTTGCTAAAAGATTCGTATTGGATATTTGCCATTTTTACTCCATTAAAATAATATAGAATTATACAAGGACGATTTTTAATGCTAATTTAATTCCTTTATGAAAATATCATTTTCATAGGAATTCGTATTTGTTAATTTAAACCTCTCTACCTTGCATTTTACGAAATGCCTCAATCTTTTTCTGTTTAAACATTTCTGTGCTTTGCTCTTTTGCTTTTACTCGTTGCTCTTGCTCTGCTTCTTTTGTTTGCGTTTGTGCGTTTGCACCCGAAGTATTTGTTTGTAAATCTCTTGGTTTAAGTTTAATGAAGCTCTCTTTTTGTAAGAATTGACAAGTGAGGGAATATTCATTAATCAAAAAATTATCACTTTTACTTCTTGTTTCTAAATGCTGAATCCTTGAATCTTTGTGCATTTTTTCTTTTATTTGTTTTTCTAGCTCTAAACTTCTATTGTTCATTAATTTTTGGATAAATTTTTGATTCTTTTGTAAATTTTCTATGTAGCTTTTTATCTCATAGGATTCTAGCGGAGAATTTTGCAAGAGGTAAATATTTTTTTCTAATTCTTTATATCCTTTTGCAAGTTTAAATGCATTTGTTTTTAGTGCGGGATTGTAAGTTTTTAAAAAATCTAAGTCATTTTCTTTGATGACTTTACGATAATTGGTCTCAATTTCTTTGGTTTGTTTCTTGATAGCAGATTTCACTAAAAAATATTCTTTGATTTGTGTTTTACTCGCACCTTTATGATTTGGATACAATTTTTCATAATTTTTAATAAAATCTTTTTGGATAAAAACATTGTGTGTTGTGCCATAGAGAACTTTTATTTGCATATTTTTAAAATTTAATTGTTGTTTTTCAAGCAAATTTAATTCTTTTAATTCTCTTGCAATGGTAAATTTTTGCTCTTTTAGAGATTGATTGATTTTTTTAAGCTCTTGTAGTGTTTGAAATTTTTTCTTATTTTTTTGCTCTGTGTATTGCACAAGTAAATCAATTAAATTTGATTTTTGCTTGTAGAGATTTTCATTTTCTTTAATCAAGTTTGCAATTTTCTCCCTTTTATTTTCTATGTCTTTGTAATTTTTTGTTTTAAAATCATATTCATCATAATAACTTTTAAAAAATTCTCTAAAATCTGTTTGGAGAGTATCCATTCTTTCTTTTTTTCTTTGAAATGAAGCTTCTAAATTTTTTTCTAATGCACTTTTGTTTTCATAATTTAATCCTCTTGCTCTTAAAGAATAAGCAAAATCATCTCTAATATCAGAGAAAAATTCTTTTATATCTCCTTTGTTTTTAAAGTGAATTTTTTTATTTGTTAGAAAATTTCTTTTATTCACAATGATATGAATATGTGGATTGTTTTGATGAGTGTGTAGAATCATTGCGTATTTGTATCCAAAAAAATTTTGTTGCATTACTTCGCTTACACTTGCTTGTAGTTTTTCTAAATTTTGCTGCGTGGCTCTCTCTTTGATTGAAAAACATAAATGCCAAGCTTCTTTAGAATTTTCATTATCGCTAAAATTTTTCCCCCATTCTTGCAAAATTTCTTTTGTGGTAACTAGCTCTCCATTTTCATTGATTGCAAAAGAGTTTTCAGAATTTCTAATGCAATAAGAGATAGCATTTTTTACCCCTTTTTTACCTAAATTTGAAAGTAACTTTACAACCACTGCTTGAGATTTATTTGCTTTAGAAAATTTATAATTTAAACTTTTACCAAAAACAAGTTTTGCTTTTTGGAATTTTATTTCTTTACTAGAAGCAGATTTAATTTTTTTGTAATCCTCTAAAAAAGTATCAGGATTGTATTTTAAATTTGCAAAACCAAAATCTAAATTTTCATCAAAGTGCATAAAAAATTCCTAAAAAAGTTTATAAAAGTCTTAGAAAAAAGTATAGCCAAAAATTAAAACCCTTAGCAATATGCAGGATAACCCTTTTTATATATATAAAATTGCTTGTAAATCCGATTGTATCGGAATTTCAAGGCAAGATTTTAGAGTTTTTACAAAAATCTAAAATGGGAGAAAAAGTTTTTGAATCTTTTTGAAAAGTAAAAGAGAAAAAGAATCCTTAAATTTTCATTAAAATGCAATTTAAGACAAAAGAAGTTGCTTTTAAGAATAGAAGTAAAAATTTAAACAACATTAGCAAAAGAGTTTAAATAACACGGATAAAAGATTCAAAAACAAAAGCAAAGTTTTATAACATAAGCAAATTTTTAAAAGCAGGAGTAAAAATTCCAACAACACGAGTAAAAGTTTTTCAACAAAAGTAAAATCATAGCAACATAAGTTCTACTCTACAACACAAATAAAATTCTAAGAATTTCTGTAAAGATTTGAGAACAGAAGTAAAGTTCTGCAATATAAGTAAAATTTAAAAAAGAAGTAAAAATGAAAATTTTTAGAAAATTTTATAAAACAACTTTTTGGGGATTAAATTTAGCTTAAAATCTCATTCTATACGCTTTTATAAAATATAAAATCAATCTTAAATTACACAAGATTCTTTTAAGAGAAACTTCGTAATAAACGAGCTTTCCTAAGAAAAAAAATCCCCAAAAAGTTGTTTTGTTTTTCTCTTTTTTTCTCACTACACTTCCACAAATTTATTTCAAAAGGATTTTTATGAAAAGATTTTTTCAAAAAATTTGGTTAGCTTTTTTGTTGGCTCCTGTGTTTTTGTTTGGTGCAAAGGGGGGTAATGTTATGAGCAATCTTGTAGATGGTTTTAACGACCAAGTAACAGAAGCAGGAAGTGGAATCGCAAGTGGGATTAATACTTTTGCAACCGTTATGGGTGTGCTTTGGATAATCATTATGCTTTTAATGGCATTTTTTAATATTGAGGGAATTAAAAATCACGCGAAAAGTTTAATTGGTGCATTGATTATTATCGGCATTGTTTATGGATTAAGTGCGGCGGCAATGTAATGATTAAAACAAGCTGTTTTCAAGATTTAACAAGAAAAACTAAAATCAAAGGATTAACTACAACTTCGTGGTTAATCTTAATTGTCGTTGGTTTTGCTTGTTGGTTTATCTTTTTACTTTATTCGCTTGTCATTGTTGCTTTATTGTATGGAGTTTTATTTCTACTTGAATATTTTGATGAGGATATTTATCAAATTTTAGAATTAAATTTGAAAATTTCTCATAAAAAATATTATGCTTAAAGGTTTTTTAATGGCTGGAATCATTGAAGTGCTAAGAAACTTAAAATCAAAAAAACAAGAAAAATCTATTAAAAATCATCAAAATATTTTTAAAAATTTGAATCTAAATCAAATCAATAAAGTTGCAGATGAAATTTTAACACTAAAAGAGCCTGAAGTTTTTACTCTTGCAAAAGAAAATAATCTTGCGTGTAAATATCAAGATATTTTTCTCCTAACAAGAGACAATAATCTAAGCATTGGTATTGAATTAAAAGGTGCAAGTTATTCTGCTCTAAGTTTAGAGAATGAATTAAGTTTTTTGGATTCTAGGATTAGCTTTTTGCAAAAACTAAGCAGTGAAATTGAGCTAAAAATTATCATAAAAAAAGAAAAATTTGAGGAAAACGCGCAAGAACTTTTAAAAAGCTCCAATGTTTTTGTAAATGAAATTACTGAAAAATGGAATTGCAATCCAAACATTTACAAAATCAGATATTTTCTAATGTTTTCTACAATGGATAAAAAAATCACAGGAGCTTTAGAATCTTTTAAACAAAAAGCCACCACAGAGGATAGCAATCAAGACGCAAACTTTGCTACTAAAATCAATCTTTTAAACGAAGTAATTTTAGAATGCAAAAGCAAACTTGCTACTTTTGGACCAAGAGTTATGCAAAATGATGAAATTTTAAACTTCTATGCCTCTTATTGCAATGGCAATCCAACAAATCTAAGTTATACGCACGAGCTTTTAAGTGATTGTTATCTCACAAGCGACATAGAGTTTAAAAAGGATTATTTCATTTATCATAGAAATAATGGGATTCCTTTGTATGCAAGATTCCTAAGCATTAAAGCCTATGAGACAGAGGCAATTAAAAGTTTAATTACAAGCAACACACTAAAAGATGAAAACGAATTTATGGCTTTTATCTCTATTATTCCCTTTTCCAAAGAAAAAGCTAAGAAAAAGATAAAAGACACAAGAGCCTTTCTGCCTCAAATTGCAAGAGAGGAGTTAGATGAGCTTTTAGAACTTGTAGAAGCCGATAGAGAAAATCTTATGCAAGTTTCTTACTCTATGCTACTAAGTGATACTTCCTTAGAGAATTTAGAAAGTAAAAGCAATCTTTTTAAAGGATTGTTGGAATCTCAAGGATTAAGCATTGTTAGAGAAACTCTTAATCAAAAGGCACTCTTTTTTAGCTTTTTTCCAAGCCGAAGCAATCTTAATGCAAGGTTGAAGCCTTTAAAAATCTCTAATGTTGCTACGATTGCAACCTTTGAAAATGAAGTGAGCGGATTTAATAAAAACGATTGGGGTAATAGTGCAGTTACGCATTTTAAACATTTAAATGGCACGCCTTATTTATTTAATTTTCATTGGACACCTAGCGGGGATAAGCCTAGCGGACACACTATGATTATTGGAGGAACAGGCGCAGGAAAGACGACACTAGCGCAGTTTTTAATGTGTAATCTCTTTAAATACAACATTGATATTTTTTCAATGGATAAATTGCGAGGAATGTATGCTTTTACGCAATACACAGCAGGAGAATATCACGATTCAGCGGAGGAATTTAAATTTAATCCATTCTCTTTGCCCTACACGCAAGACAATAAAGAATTTCTAGTCTCTTTTCTTTGTGCTATGGCTCAAATTCCTGATAAGGATTATGTTACGATAAATATAGTGCAAAATACCTTGCAAAGATTTTTTGATAATAAGCAAGAGGAACAAATCATTACGCTAAGTGATTTTGTAAAATCCATTCCGCAAAAAGAGGTTCAAGCGCAATTCCAATCTTATTTAAAAAGCATTTTTGATAATCAAGAAGATGCTTTAAATTTCAATAGGCAGCTTTCTATTTTAAATATGGACGGGATTTTAAACAATAAAAAACTAGCCTCTTTAAGTGCAATTTATCTCTTTCATAAACTCAAAAACCAAGCCAAAAACCATACAGAGAAAAAAGGATTCTTTTGCTTCATTGATGAGCTAAAGGATTATCTAAATGACCCTGTAATGAGTGAAAAAATCCTAGAAGCGATTTTGGAAGTAAGAAAAATAGGGGGTGTAATGTGCTTTGGATTCCAAAGTTTATCGCTATTTAATAATCTTAACAATGGCACTGCCTTTTTGGACAATATTGCAAATTACATTGTATTCCCTACAAATTCAGAATCTGCCATAGAGGAAATGCAAGAGAAAATCGGATTGCAAGACCACGAGGCGCATTTCTTAAAAACCACTCCACAAAATGCTAGGCAAGTGCTTTTAAAAATGCCTTTGCGAAATGAAAGTGCAATTTTAAATGTGGATTTAAGTAAGCTCAATAATCATTTAAAAGTATTCTCTAGCAGCTCCAATAATGTGAATTTAATTAAAAAACTCAAAATTGAACACCCTAATGAGTGGCGTAAAATTTATTTAACTAGCGAAGAAGCAGACAAGGAAGAACCAAACACGCAAACGCTAGAAAAAATGCAAGAGGATTTAAGATTGCAATATGAAAGACAACAAGAGCTTGAGCTTGCCCAAAAGGCAAGAGAGGAAGCCTTAAAAGAATACACAGAGAAAGAGGAAGTTACGCAACAACTAAATTTAGAATCTCAAGAGGAGGAATAACAATGAAAAAAATCATCATTTTTTTAGTCTGCGGAATTTTAGCCTTAAGCTTTAGTGCTTGTGGCTCTAAAAATATAGAAACCACTAGCCCTTGTGCTTGTTATGAAATAGTAAAAATGGAGAGTTAAAATGCTTTTTAAAGAGAAAAAAACAGACCCAAATTACCTCTTTTTGCTAGAGAGAAACCTAAAAGCCTATATGCTTTATGTAATCCTTATTTTAGCCTTGATTTCTACTCTTTTAGCTCTGTCTTTAGTGTTTTTAATGCCACTCAAAGAAACCAAGCCCTATTTGGTATTTTTTTCTAATGGAGAAAGTAATTTTGTCAAAGTTACAGAGGCAAATTATCCCATTAGGAGTGATGAATCTTTGATGAAAAATATCCTTAGCGGTTATGTGCTAAATCGCGAGACTATTAATCGCATAAACGATGAGGAAAGATACGAAGTTACAAGAATTCAAAGTGATTTAAATGTTTGGAAAGCCTTTCAAAGTCTTGTAACACAAAAAAATTCCATTTACACAACAAAGAATCTTTACCGCAACATTAGAATCTTAAATGTTACGCTTTTATCAAAAAATGTAGCAACCATTGACTTTGCCATAGAGCAGACCAACAAAACACGAACAGAAACGCAATATTTTAATTATCGTGCTTCTTTGGAATTTGATTTTGCACCAAAGGTAGATACCTACAATACAACGATTAAGAATCCCACAGGATTTATTGTGAAAAATTATGCCCTCACAGCCATTGATTTAAAATCCAACTTAGCAAAGGAACAATAATGAAAAAGAAACTTTTAGCCTTAAGCTTAATTTCTTGCGTGCTCTGCGTGCTCAATGCGGAGGATTCTATCTTAAATAATGTAGAATCTACGATTAATAATGCAAACGCAGGCGAAAGTGTTTTGGCAACAAAAGACCAAACCACCAAAAACTATGCGGATTCTCATCTAAGAATTAGGCAGAGCGAATCGCAATATTATAATGAGAATTACCAAACCGCACAAAACTACCAAGAATTAAGCGAGGAACAACTAAACTTATTAAAAGCCTCTTTACGAGCGCAGAATCTAAATGCACTGCAACAAAGCTTTTTTAGAAAAAAATATAGCGGATTTGAAAACACAAGAGAAATTGAATTTGAAAACAACAAAACACAAAAAATCCGCACCCGCTTTGCAATGGCAACAACATTAATTTTTGAAAATGAAATTGAAAGTTATATTTTAGGAGACAGCACAGGCTTTAAGATTGATGAAATTCCAAATATTGCCAATGCCCTTGCCATTAAACCTCTCTTAATCGGTGTGGATACGAGTTTAACCATTTTTACAAAGGATAAAAGAATCCACAATTTCTATCTCTTTTCCACTGATTACAGAAACAGAAGTAATCCCGATTTAATCGTGTATATCCAAGATGAAGTCGCAAAAGCACAAAAGTTTGAAAAACAAGCAGAGTTAGAGAGAGATTATCTCATATTAGAGGAGGGAATTGCTAAGGTTAAAGTGAAAAAAGCAGATATTCAAAGAAATTTTAGACAAAAAGCCCTAAAGAAAAATGAATGGTTATTAGCAGAGGAAATTTTTAGTGATAAAAAATTTACCTACTTTAAATATTCCAAAGATAAAATGCCTCAAGTGCCAAGCATTTTTGCAGTGATTGACAAACAAGATAGCCCAATAGAAACAAGAATCATAGGAGATTATCTCATCGCAGAGACCATTAATCCTAAATGGAGCATTAAAAGCGGGGATTCTTATGTATGTGTAGAGAGAGTAGAAAAGAAAAAGGATAAATCTACACCTGCGAATTTAAATTTAGAACCAAAGATTGATAGTTTTTCAAACCACAAATATTCTAAAACTCATAGAAAACTTTTAGGACTTCCTCAATGAAAAAGTTGCAATTCACTTCTTGTTTTTTATCCCTTTCTTTAACCTTGCAACCGCTCCTTGCAGAGGATATTTTAAAATCCGACCAAGACGCACAAACAAAAGCGAAAGAAGTGATAAAGCAAATGCAAGAAGGACAAGAGATTAAAAAGCAAGATTTTAAGGATTCTAAAATCCACAAAGAAAATTTGCAACACCTCTTTGATACCAAGTTTCCTGTTGATGATTACATTTATAAAGCGGGTAAAAGACAGCCAAATGAGCAAGAAGCAATACAAGAAATTCTTTCTTTAATTGATGATGAAAACGCAAAGGAACAGGCAAAAGAACAAATGAGCACCCAAGAAACAAAAGAGCAAGAACAAAGTGAGGAGGAAAAAGCACAAGAACAATTAAGAAAAACTCAAGAACAAGAGGAAAAGCTTAAAGCACAAAATCAACAAATTGCTAAAGAAGTGCAACTTACAGAGGAGCAAAAGCTAAAAGCACTCTTAAGAGCCTCTATTTTAAGCGAGAGAAATGCAGAAATCAACACTTTCAATAAAAATTCTAAATTTGGAAGTGATGGCTTTTCTAATCAAAAATCACTAGATATTAGCACCAACGAGCATAAGCTTTATAGAATTATTCGCGCAGGACGATTAATTCCAGCTTTATTAACAAGTGCAATCTCTAGTGATTTAAGCGGAATAATAACCGCTCAAATAGAACAAGATATTTATGCTTCTATGGGAGAGGCGGTATTGATTCCTAGAGGAAGCAAAGCAATAGGGTTTTACAACAATGAAGTGAAAATGGGACAAAAACGACTGGAGATTAAATGGAGAGAGATTATCACACCTCAAGGAGTAAATATTATGCTAACAGATGCCATTGTAGCAGATAATATGGGAATGAGTGGGGCAGTAGGAAGTGTGAATAACAAATTTTTAGAAAGATATGGCATTGCTTATGGAATCTCTACGCTTACGAATGTGCTATTGCTTAGTATCGCTGGTAAGATTGATAATGCCAATAATGGCTACGCAGAGGAAGTGTATTCCCAAGCAAAAAGCGATATTAACACTATCGTTCAAGATATTATCTCAAGAAGTCAGCAGATTCAGCCCACCATTGAAATTAAAAGTGGTAGCAGAATCTTTATTGTGCCAACCAACCATATGTGGTTTTCAAAGCCTAAAAACAATGAAGTGTTGATGAAATACTTTGTAGATTAAAGGAGAGAAAATGAAAGAACAAATTACAAAAGCCATTTCACAAGAGGAATTTTTAAATATCAAAAATCAATATTTTAACCTTGCAAAAAACAAACAAAAAGAGGAAAAGCTCAACGCAAAGATTTTAGAGCAAATCAAAGTGATAGAAAAGGCAGAGGGAGAGCTTTTAAAAGAGCAAGTGAAGCTCACAAGACTTTTAAGCGAAAAAGCAAAACTTAATGACTTTGCAAAAGATTTACAAGCACAAGAGGCAACCAATGAATAATTCCTTGCTTTTGAATAATGCCTTAAATGTGTTAGAGCCTTATTTGAATTTAGAGGCAAATGAGCTGATTTTCAATAAGCCAAAGGAAATGTTTGTAGATAAAGGCGGAGAGTGGGAGACAATCACAGATGAGAGATTAGATTATAACTTCTTAGAGAGCTTCTTAATTGAATTAGCCATTAAACGCAATCAACTCTTTGATGAAAAACATTGTCATCTCTCTTGTGAGTTACCAGCACCCTTTTTGCGCTATCGTGTCCAAGCACAACACAAAAGCTCACTTTTTAATAGCGAGATTTCTTTGTGTATTAGGATTCCAAGTAAAGAGCAATTCCCGCTAGAAAGTTTTACTTTAGGGCAGTTGTGTATAGAAAAAGGTATTACCTATGAAAAAATTAGAACTATCGTTAGAAAAAAGCGTAACACACTTGTAAGTGGTGGAACAGGAAGTGGAAAAACAAGTTTTTTAAATTCTTTAATGGGAGAGATTCCTTTAAGCGAAAGAATAGTAACGATTGAGGATTCCCAAGAATTACACATTAAAAATCCAAATAAAACGCAACTCGCAGTGCCAAAAACTGAAAATGAAATCTACTCCTATGCAGAGGCGATTAATAATGCAATGCGTTTAAGACCCGATAGATTATTTTTGGGCGAGATTGATATTAGAAACACCTTTACATTCCTTAGAATTTGCAATACAGGACACGCAGGGAATCTAAGCACGATTCACGCAAACTCTCCAGAGGACGCTATTGAAGCGATTATTTCTAATATTATCTTAGGGGGAGGATTATCTAATGCTGATACAAATATGCTTCTTAGACAGATTAAAACCGCCATTAAATACATTATTCAAATTAAAAGAATTGGCAAACAAAGAGTAATTCTTGATGTTGTCAATATCAAAAAAGAGCTAAGTGAGAAGCTAGGGATTCCTTATATTAAAGAGGAGGACGAGGAGGAGAATGAGATATGAAAGCAAATCCAAAACAAAGATTATTTTATCTCTCTCAAAACTCTTATGAAATGCTAAATTCTTTAGCTAAAAAAGAACACAAAAGTAAGTCTGCAATGCTTAGGATTCTAATCCTAGCTAAAAACTATGAAAATGTGTTGCAAGAGTTACAAAAGAGCAATGAAATTCTAACTGAAATGCTCTATCAAATCTCTAAATATGGAAGCAACTTAAATCAAATTGCTTATCATTTAAACACCGATATAAGCACAACTAAACAAGCTGGGGAGACAATCATTCCTTTAATGAATGAGGTTAAAGAACTATTAAATCACAATAAAAAAATAATTGAAAATCTATTAAAAAAGAGGAAAAACTAATGGAAAAACAACAAATAACAATTAAAAAATGGATTATCATCTTTTTAAGCACAATTCCTCTAGGAATAATATTTTATTTTTTAATGGTTAAAATTGTTTTTAATCCCGATATTTTAGCCATTCCAAAAGTGGCATTACAAATTTTTAATAATATTGGAAATCCCGCATTAAAGTTAAAGGCATATTTCGCTCTATTTATGCTTTTTGCCCCCTTTCTTTTAGTAGTAATTTGGTTTTTTATGAATCGTCCAAGTTCAGCAGAGGATTATGGAAGTGCAAGATTTGCTAGAAAAGAGGATTATGAGAAATTAGGAATTAGCCACGATAAAGGCTTGATTCTAGGCACACTCATAGAAAAAGATAAATATAAATTCATTCGTGCAGGAAAGCCTTTGGCAACTTTGGTAATTGCAAGTCCTGGAAGTGGAAAGACTGCAGGGATTATTATTCCAAATTTGCTTGTTGTGCCTAATTCTTGTATTGTTTTTGATATTAAAGGTGAGCTTTATGATAAAACAGCAGGTTTCAGACAAGAAGTCTTTAAGAATGAGATTCAAAAATTCTCACCTTTTTCGTGGGATAACACGCTTTTTTACAATCCCTTTGACAACAAAATTATTAAGGATTTTGACTATGTGCTAATCAAGAAATTAGCAGAGCAAGTAGCTACTTTAATCTTTGTAGGAGAAAAAGGTAAAGAAAGCGACCATTGGCTTGTGAGTGCTAAAACTTTATTTGTATTTTGGGCGGAATATTATATGCAAAAGAACAAGCACACCACGCTTTATGAAATTTATCAATCTCCTAAAATGGATTATTTCAATATGCTAGATGAGCGGTGGATTGACCAAGTGATGATTGAAAATCCAGATTCAGGAGAACTAGAGAGGAATTATGAGGTAAATTGTGAGAAGCTCTTTTTACAGCAAGTAAGTGAGGACGAATCCTTAGACACTAATACGAGAAACCAAGCAAACGCTTATATAGGAATGCTAGGTGGAACAGAAATTGGAAGTGTAAAATCTACCTTTGATACTTTTATGAAAGTTTTTTCGAATCCACAAGTAAAAAATGCTACTTCTAAAATGAGCTTTACTTATGAGGATTTGCGAGAGAAAAGAATCTCATTGTATGTAGTGATTCAAACAGAGGATATAGAAGTGCTAAAACCTTTGATTAGAATCTTTACAGAAAGCACCTTTATAAAGCTAATGAGTGGTGCAGAATGCCCCGACCCCAATAAATTTATCTATGTGTATTTAGATGAATTTGTGCGATTTGGGGCAATGAACTTTGTGCTAGAAGCTCCAGCCCTTTGTAGGAGTTATGGATTATTGCCTGTCTATATTTCACAAAGTTACGAGCAAATCTCTATTACTTATGGGCAAGAAAAAATGAAAGTGCTAAAAAATAATAGTGGCTATCAAGTGATTTTTACACTCAATAGTGAGGAGGACGCTAAGGCGACTTCCGATTTAATCGGAGACTTTACACACGAGAAAGCGAGTATCTCACAAGGCAGTTTTGATTTCTTTAAAAGCAATGTGAGTAAATCTAAAGAAGCCAAAAAACTTCTTAGCCCACAAGATTTAAAAAATCTAAGTAGTGATGATTTAATTGTGCTTATTAAGGGGTTTTATAAACTACCTGTGCCTTGCAAAGTGCCTTATTGGTTCGAAAATAAAGAATGGAATAATCCAAAAGATAAAAATTTTAAATGTGTCTTGGATTATAAAGTCAAAGACAACACAAGTTTAACAGAGGAGAGTAAGGAAACAGAAAAAAAAGAGAGTGAGATTCCAAATCAAGAATCCACAACCAATGGAGAAACAACAGAAACAAACACAGAATCCCAAGAAAAAGCAGAAAACAAACAATCAGAAATGCGAGAAAAATACAAATCTCTAGGCATAGAAATAGAGTGAGGATTCTCTCTCTATACTCTAAGTTAGATTTTTTAAGAAGTTTAACTTAGGGTATAGCAATATACCCGAAAGATTCCTAAAGGAGAGACTATGACAATATCTGAAGCAGTAGCTAAAAAAAATGCAGAAAGACAGGCTAAGCAATTAGCTGAACAAAATGCAGTCAATGCTTACTTGGAGGCGGAGGATACAAGCATTCCATTAACACAAGAGGAAGCAAAACTGATTGAGGAGAAATACGATTACCTTGATATTAACAAGAATGTCAATGGCGACCCATTCTTGCTTCCAAATGAAGTGGTGGAATAATGTATTTGTTACTTAAGTATAAAATAAAAATCACTTGTGAGCTAGACAATTCACAAGTTAAGAACTTCACTTTTAAAAAGGATAAATAATGGCAAGAAAAGCAGATAAATTAGAAAATCAAGAAGTTGCAACGCAAGTTGCAGAGCAAAGCAATTATGTTGCTTGGGAACAAAAAAGCAATGTGGAGCGAATGGAAAGCTTTAATGGCTATGTTAAAAGTATTCTTTTACATAGTATCAAAGAAAAAAAGCAAGTTTGGAATAAAGAACAGAGTGCAAAAGACTTAGACAACTCTATTCCCTATAATGCTTCCACAGGGTATACCTTTAGCGGTGTGGATTCTTTGCTTTTACGAACACAAGCCGAGTTAAAAGGTTATAAAGAACCACAATTTATAACGATGCAACAAGGCAATTTTATGGGTGGTAAGCTCAAGAGAGCCTTAGACGAGAATGGCAATCCAGCCCTTACCAAAAATGGTAAAGACGCTTATGAGCAAGGAATAAAAGTCGCATTTCTCCAAAGATATGACTATATTCCAAAACTTGATAGCGAGGGTAAAGAAATGACAAGAATTGCTAGAGATAAAGAGGGGAATCCTAAGCTTGACAAAGAAGGTAAGGAAATTACCGAGATTGTAAAAGAAAAGGTATTCTTAAGAGAACCACGACTTGAAACAATCACTCTTTACCACCCAAGTCAGTTTGAAGGTCTTGATGCTAGCAAGTTAAAAGAGCGTAATTTAGAGCCTTTACAAGAGTTTCGCGAAAGGCAAAAGGAAAACAATTACGACTTAAGACCAAAAAACTTGGATAATCTTGGATTAGACAAAGAGACGACTAACCATTTGAAAAACTTTTTGACTGCAGAGATGAAAGGATTAAACTATGTTCCAATTCAACAACAAAGCATTAGCAAACTTCAATCGCAAGTCAAAGAGCAAAATCAAGAAATGGGTAGAAGCTTGTAGTCTTTAGGTTAGGAAGTAAGTAGGCAAGCAAGTTTCAAGATAAATCATAGACAATCCTTTAAGGATTCTTATCCTTAAGTTGTCTTAGGAAAGGAAGAACAATGTTATTAGGATTAATTGAGTTTTTAGGATTAGAGATACTCAATCCAAAAGTAGATTCAAAAACAAAAAATATTGATAATAAAAAAGATTCAAATATTCCATATAAAATTGAAACGCAAGATTCTTTGATAGAGGATTGCGCACAAGAACACCAAATCATCTCTTTTAAAAAACAAGAATCTTTTAATCATCAAGACATAGAAATTACACAAACAATAGAGATTATCCCCTTAGGAAATAAACAATCTTTAAAAAGAGTAGTTAATAAACAGGAAGTAGTAAGAGCAAGGAGGTAAAATGGAAGAAAAGAGCATAAATATAAATATAAAAGAATTACTCAATGAAGTAGCTGGGGCTTTGCATAAAGTGATTCAACATTCCTATGAACCGATTTTTAGTGCAGTGCAAAATACACTCTATCATCAAGCCTCTTATACCATTATTCTTTTGGTGGTAATTTTTTGGTTATTGAGGCTTTTAAAAACAGGTTATCCTACACGAGAGGAACTCTTTGAGGCGGGGAAATGGATAGGGCTTGTTTGCTTTATTTATGCTATTTTTTATTCCTATGCAGGCTATATAGAATTTATCAAACTTTTAAGCCTCCCTGCAAGTTGGTTGAGGAATGCGACAGGCGGTTTGATAGAGGGAGATAATATTGTAGAGATAGTTACACAAACCTTTAAAAAATTGGCTGAATTAAATGCGAGATTGTGGAATCAATTAGTGGAAAATTATACACCAAAAAAAATTTATATTCCTGTTGTATATGAAATAAGTCAATATATCCCATCTTTCATTGGAATTTTACCTTTTTTATTATTCTATCTCTCTTTTGCATTTTTAATGATTGGCATTATTCTCATCGTTCAAGTTTCAGGTTACATTGCTTTAATTATTTTATCCATTGCGCCCGTAATGATTCCATTGCTTTTTAATAGGAATTTACGAGCTTATTTTTTCTCTTGGTTGAATCTTTATATTTCTTATTCTCTTTATGCGCCTTTGGCTCTTATCATCTTAGGCGTTGCGCTTGCTGTAATACAAAAAAACTTAGAATTGCCAGACACAGAACTTCAATCCATAGCCACAGGATTTATGAGTATTTTATATCATTTTTCATCAGGACTAATTTTATCTATTCTCTGCATTTACCTCTTACTCCAAATTCCAAATTGGGTATCACAAGTTATGAGAATGCAAGGACTTATTAATGGAGGTGTAGGCGCGGGTGTCGCTACAATGGCAGGAGCTGGTGTAGGTGTAGTAACAGGAGGCGCAGGAAGTATTGCAGGAGGAATGTTAGCCAAAGCTCAAGGTGAAAGAATTTTAAAAGGTGCTACAAGTGGCGGACTTAAAGGATTGGCGCAACATATTCCTGGTGCAAAAACATATAACGCAATAATGGAAAAAGGAAAAACTGCAACAGGCGGAAAAGCTAAAGACGCAGTTGCTTCAGTAGAATAAAGAAAGGAAAGCAAATGAAATCAAAAGTATTAGAGATTAAAAATAGCGAAAAAATCTTGTATTTGGCACTTGGATTGTTTAGTAATAAAGATTCTTTGGAGGTTTTTTTAAACAAATACCATTTAAAACAAATCACAACGCTAAAGAATCAAGGAGAGGCTAAAAAATATTGCAATTATGCCTTGCATTTTGGGTTGGTTGCAGAGATTAAAAAGAAATTTAAATAAAGGAATCACAATGGAACAAATTTTAAAAACTACCACAAGGGCGACTAATCCTTGTGATAGAGATTTAACGAAGTCAGTAAGCTACCTTTTGAGATTGAATAGAATTTCTCTTACCTCCTCTCTAAAAAGTGTGATAATCACTGCGATTACCGAAATGAATAAGTTAAGAAAATCCATTATGGACTCCTTTAAAGGTTGTTTCCTCCCACACACCCAACTTAATAGCCAAAAAAAAAGCCCGACCTCAAAAGAAGCCGAGCTTACACAACCTTCAAAGGCTCATTAAACCTTTTTTATTACCATCTAGTCAAAATGGATAATCAGATTATAACACAAAGGAATACATAATGCAATTAAACAACACTCTTATCATCATTGAAAGCCCAAATAAGACTAAGAAAATCGCAGAGATTACAGGGGCTTTAGTTTTAGCTACCATAGGACACTTTAAAGGCTTAACAAATGAAATCGTGAAAGATTATGAATCTTATGAGCCTATTTTAGACTTTAAAGACGATAACGCAAAATATCGTATCAATCAAATCCTTAACGCCTCTAAAGGTAAAGAGGTTTATATCGCTACTGACCCCGATAGAGAGGGATATGGAATCGGATATATGGTTTATGAACTCATTAAAAATCTTGCAACGAGTATCAAAAGAGCAGAGTTTTTTGAGATTACAGAAAGTGGGATTGAAAAAGGGATAAAAGAGGCAATTCCATTCGCACAAAGCAATTTTAATGATTATGAGAGCTGGAAAGCAAGAGCGGTAAGCGATAAATTAGTAGGATTCCTCTTAAGCCCAAAATATATGAAACTTTGCAACGATAAAAACAATTCCATAGGGAGAGTGCAAACACCTGTTTTAAGCCTTATTGTAAGCAAAGAATTGCAAATCCAAGACTTTTTAAATTCTAGTGCAAATAAAAAAGTAGAATACAAAATAAAAGCCAAGTTAAAAAGCGGTAATTTAGAATTTTTGGCTTTAGGAGAGAATCTCTATGAGAGTAAAGAGGAAGCACAAGAAACTTTAAACAATTTAAGCGCGACCAAAGAATCTTTTGTTTTTGCAAAAGAGATTAAAGAATCCCAAATTAAGCCCAAAGAGCCTTATAGAACTTCACAATTTCAAGAGGCAATGAATCGTGTGTATGGCTTTGAACCTGAAGCTAGTATGAAACTAGCCCAAGCCCTTTTTGAAAAAGGCTTAATCACTTATCATCGCACCGATTCTAATGCACTCTCTCGTGAGTTTTTAGAGGAATTAGAATCACATTTGAAAGACAAAGAATATTATCAAAAGAGAGAATACAAGGCAGGAAGCCAAAGTCAAGCAGAGGCACACGAAGCGATTAGAATCACACATTATCACGATTTAAGTGCGCTGGATTCTTTAATTGACAAAGAGGATTTTAGAGAAAACAAAGACAATCTCAAGAAAGCCTACAAACTTATTTATTTAAACTCCATTGCCTCACAAGCTAAAAACGCCATTAATGAAAATATCATTTATGATTTTAGTATTACGACTTTTAGCTTTAAGGCAAAGGTTAGCAAATGTATCTACAAAGGATTTAAAGAAATTTCCATAGACAATGAGGAAGCAGAGACAGAATCCCAAGAGTTAAATTTGAATTTAAATGAAAAAGAGAGTGTTGAGATTTTAGGCTTTGAATTATCCGAAGTGAAAAAACAAGCTCCAAAACACTACAAAGAAAGCAACTTCATCTCCCTTTTAGAGAAAAATGGAATCGGACGCCCAAGCACTTATGCTACTTATTTGCCAAAGTTACTTGAGAGAGGCTACATTGAGATTGTGAAAAAAGGCAAGAATAGCAATATTGTTGCCACAAAAAAAGGACTAGATTTTCTCTCCATTGTAAAAGTTAATGATGAATGGATTACACAAAGTGAATTTACAAAGCAAATGGAAAGCACACTTGATGAAATCTCACAAGGAAAAGTTGGCTATTTAGACTACATTAAACTCATTCATCAAAAGCTAGAATTTGCAGAAGTTAGCACCAAAGATTCTAATGCGCCATTGCCACCAAAAGAAGGTTCGCTAAATCTTGCTAAAAAAATAGCAAAGGAAACAAATTTGGAATTACCAGAGGGGATTGAGAGCGATTATAGAATCTGCAACAAATTTATTGAGGAAAATAAAGATAAATCTAAAAGACCACCAAGTGAGAAGCAAATTGGTTTAGCAGAAAAGATTGCAAAAGAGCAAAATTTAAAGCTTCCAAACAATTATAAGGAGGATTGGAAAATATGCAGTGATTTTATTGCCAAAAATGTTAAGAAAAAATAAAAGGGAAAGGAGTTTGGCGAAGTTTTTTGATGAAAATCAAAGGATTTTTAAAATTTAAAAATATTAAAAATAATTTTAAAATATTTATTAAAATTTTTTAAAAATTCTTATAAATGTTATTAAATGTCTTTTAATATATTTTAAATTGTTTTTAATAATTAAAAATGAAAGGATACACAATGAATCAAGTTACACTATGTGGGAATTTAGGTAGAGATTTTGACCTCTCTTATACGCAAAATGGACTTCCTTATGCAAAAAACTCTCTTGCAATCTCAAAGAGAACTACAAAGAAAGAGGGAAATGAGACAATCACAAAAGACCGCACAGATTGGATTCCCTTAACAATCTTTGGCAGGAGAGCTGAAATTGCTCATCAATATTTCAAGAAAGGCGATAAGTTTTTATGCAATGGAGAGATTTACACTTCTGTTTATTCTGACGAAAATGGACAACCAAAATATTCGTGGGAAGTGTTAGTAAAAAACTTTGAATTTGTAACTTCTAAAGCAAAAGAGACACCAAATGAACAAAATACACAACCTGAACCTGAAATTGTTTATGAGGGAACACAAGCTTCACAACAGCAAATTGAGGAAATGGCACAGATAGCAGAAAATGCCGAGATTCCTTTTTAACATAAATTGAAGGAATTTTATGAGGATTTCAAAGTTTTTAAAATTGAATCTTAAGGGGACTTTCTCCCCTTTAAAACTTGCGATGATTATTTTATTTGTCTTGTATGGCTTATCTCTTGTTATAGGAGATTTAAGCAAAGAGATTCAAGGCGAGATTATTAAAGTTTATGATGGCGATACTATCACGCTCGTTGAGAATCAAGAGAAAGTAAAGATTAGGCTTTATGGCTTAGACGCACCAGAACTCAATCAAAGATTCGGAAAAGAAGCAAGAGAATATCTTTTAAGTCTATGTCCTTTGCACGCACAAGCAAAAATAAAAATAATAGATAAAGACAAATATAAAAGAGTGGTTGGAATCGTATATTGCAATGAAATCAATGTGAATGAAAAGCTTGTAGAAAATGGATTTGCTTGGGCTTATAGAGAATACTCTAATGATTATGTTGTTTTGGAAAACAAGGCTAGAAAAAACACTATGGGATTATGGGGCGAAGCAAATCCACTTAAGCCTAGTGAGTTTAGGAGGAAACAATAATGGCAGAAAAAAATCCAGAAATTGAATTTGAATTACTTTTCAAGCTTAGCGAGTTAGCCTCAAAAACAGGCTTCAAAATAGAGCAAGATAAAAACAATAAGAATTTATTTTATCTTACAGAACCCAATGCTACAATACCTTTTGTAACATTAGATTATAACAAGGAGAGTGAAAATGCAAGAGCCTATTTTACCACAAGCACATTACGAGAATGTTCCGATATATTCCTTAGACGAGTTAGAGAAATTATCGGAAAAAGAATTGCAAGAAGCAGAGCAGAGAGCAGAGAAAGCGAGGATTTACAGGCAGGAAGAAGAGCAGAAATTAGCAGAGGCGAGGAAATTGGGACAAGAGATAGAGAGTTTCATCAATTCTATGACAGCAAAATATGCCAACAAAAATTAAGCCTACAAGAAAGAGTAAAGATACACGAATTTAGCAAAAAAATTGAGAAACAATACAAACAAACCCCAGCCTACCGACAACAAGCACACGAAGCCTATAAAAAACAAAGTGAGATTCCTTTGGAATTCTCACAAAAACAACCCCCAAATTATGAAGCAATACAAGCACAAAAAGAAGTAAGTAAAGTAAAAGAATCACCTAAAAAGGATTCCAAAACACTAGAAAAACCTAAGCCCACAAAAGAGCAATCTTTAGGTAGGGGACGATAAATGAAACCTATCCTTGATGTGTGCTGCGGTGGCAGAATGTTTTATGCGGATAAAGAGAATCCTAATGTGCTGTTTTGCGACAAAAGATTCTTTGAAACTACCTTTAAAAAAGTGGGTAAAGACGAAAAGTTTAGCGTTAAACCCGATAGGATTGTAGATTTTAGAAAAGATAAAGGATATTTTCTTGGTGCTTGGGGTAATAACGATGATTGGATAGATGATGATTTTTGTAAGGGTTGTTGTCAAGTCATCGGCAATATCCACGAGACTCCCGAATTATTAGAATCCTTAGAGAATTAACAATGCAAAAGCAACTAATGGTTTTAAAGAATAAGGATAAAGGAGGTAAGAAATGAAACAAGAAATAAGGAAATTTTGGATTGTGTTTTTCGGGATTCATTTTGTAGGAATTGCAGGAAATATTTTGCTTTATCATTTTGGTTTGCCAAATTCTATTGATAGCATTTTGGAATCTTTTAGGAAGCAAGAATATTATCTCTTGTGTATTTATTTTCTTTGTTATGGTTGCTTTTGCTTTTTATTGTATTTGATAATAGGGTTAAAAGAAATGAGAAAGGCAGAGTAAATGGCAATCTATGGCTTTATGTATTTTGTAATGCCAAAAAATGAGTGAAATTTTGACATTACAGAGTGTTAAATCTACTCAAAAAGACTTGAAGTAATATATTGACTAACACTTAATCGCTTCTTGTCTGCTCTTTCTTTGATGATTTGATAATCACTTTCGGAGAAATAAAGGCTCACCATTTTTGTTTTCTTTTGTTCTAAGTCTTTTGGTTTTCTACCAACCTTAGAGACTTCTTTTTTATTGTTAATGAAATTTTCTATTTTGCTTTCACTCACTTTTTTCTTTTTAGCTTCAAATTTATTTGTTCCCATTGATATTCCTTTCTAGCTCTTGAAATACTTGTAAAAATTCCTCTTGCGCTTTTTTAGAGTTTTTTAAATTTTCTGTGATACCTTTGCCTTGCAAAATAGATTCTTTGTAAGCTTCTCTCTCATACAGAATAGAATCTAAAAGACAAAAATCTTTTTTTGTATTCTTGCTTTTTAAAAACTCTTGAAATTCTTTAATTTTATACTTTAAGAATGGATTAGAATTTGCCTTTGTGATAAGAACAAATCCTTTGAGTTTCTTTTGAATCTTTTTGGCTTCTTTTAGATAATCTAACATTTTATCCAACACAGAAGCGTCTAATCCATTGGGGATAGTCGGAATAATGCAAATATCACTATAAATCATTGCACTACGCATTTCTTTAGAATCTCTACCGCCTGTATCTATTACAATATTCGCATAATTTTGTAATGCTTGTGTGATAAGAGATTGCAATTCCTCATTATTGCTGCTTTTAAAATCAAAAGGCATTTTATTCTCATCTCTGAAAGATAGAAATGCGTTAATGCTTTTTTGCGGGTCTAAATCAATAAGGAGGGTCTTATTTTTTGTATTCAATTTTGTAGCAAGATTAATAGCTAGAGTTGTCTTGCCACTTCCCCCCTTTTCATTACAGATGGAATAAATCATCGCTGAATCCTTGTTTTAATAGATTGTGGAATTATAATCTGAAGTGTTTTAAAAAATATTGAAATGTTTAAAATATTAAATTAAAATTTTTAAATATTTTTATTATTTATATCAAATATGTTTAAAATATTTTAAATTACTAATTATATTATTTATAATATAAAAAATATTAGTTTAAAACTATTTATAATGTTTTTAAAATACTTATTTAAATGTTTAAAAATTTTCTAAATATTATAATTTTTTTATAAAAATTAAAGAAATAAGCGGATAGAATGTGCATTATAAAAGGCATTATTGTAAATCTAAAGGAGATGAAATGAAAAGCGATACAATCAGTGCATATGATGTGGCGTTGTATTTTTTGTTTCGTGCTAGAGAATTAGGAGCTGGAGACATAATTTCTAATCTTAAAATGCAAAAATTACTTTATTATGCACAAGGGCATTTTTTAGCTACTTATCAAAAGCCTCTATTTGATGATAAAATAGAGGCTTGGGAGTATGGACCTGTGGTAAAAAATGTGTATGATAGCTTTAAGTGTTATGGTAGGTTGGCAATAGATTTTAAAGAACTAGACAATTTTAAAAGCGACATTTATACAGATGAACATTTAGACACCTTGCCCTTTGTGTTTAATAAATACAATATTTCTGCAATAGAACTTATGCATAAAACGCATAGTGAATCGCCCTGGTTGGAATACCACAATCCGTATATACCAAGAGAAATTCCTCAAGAAGCGATAAAAAAGTTTTTTACAGAAATGTTTAAACAAGAGGCAGAGAGATATATATAATGGGCGGATTTATAGGACTTAATGAGCTTTTTAGAAAATTAGAATTAGCGTTTAACATTACTCTATCATTAAACGACAAATCGCAAATACGAAAGCTTTTGTATCCGCTTAGTAATCAAAATGTTTTGCGACTTACACACAAGGATTTTGAGAATGCACTTGCAGATATGTAAATAGAGAATGAGGATACACAGATGACAGAAAAAATCAAGCATTTTATTGTTAAATATTTAATGCAAAACAAACAAAATCTCGTCTAAGAATAATTATGGTATTTATATGAAATTTGTTGGCACATTGGAAAAAAGAGAAAGTTAAAATTAATTTTGCTAATCGCAAATGAATGTTTTTAAAAATGTTTGGCAAAATCAATTTTAATTTTAAGGAGACAAAATGAAAAAAATAGGCATTGCTGTTGTGTTGGCAGGATTATTTGTTGTAGGTTGTGGGGATAGTGGATTGGTGAAGCTAGAAAACAAGAATCCTACAATAGACCAAAAGAAGTATGATTTGTATGTTCAGGCATTAAATGAAAGTAATTATGCAAAAGAGTATGAGTTATCACATATTGATATTTTACTAAATGAATATGAACCAATTATGGCAAAGTGTAAGTTGGTAGGAGAGTTTTTTTGCAATAAAAATACCTTAATAAAATCAAAGGATAACATAATGAATGAAATGCAAAGAAATAATACGCTTATCATTCTTGCAATCAATAAAAAGAATAAAGACGATTTAAGATTTATTACACTTTCTTGCAAAAAACAAGAATGTAATACTATTGATGACGTTCAAATAAAAGGTGAAAGCTTTTTTGGCGAAACTAAATATGACTAATAAATAGAAATTATTCTGCAACGATGAAAAAGCGCAAAAATGTTGATGATGTAAGCATACATATTTATGACATACAAAACAAATATTAAACTTTTTTGAAGTTTCACGAATATATAATAGCGAAAATTAATTAGACACATTTATTTTAAACTTTATTGTGTTAAAATTTGTTTAAATTATCTTTAAAAGTGGAATCTTTAGCTTATGAATAAAAACTCCTTATCCATTGTAATTTTAGCGGCTGGTAAAGGCACGCGTATGAAGTCTAATACTCCTAAAGTCTTACATAGAATTTGTGGGCGTGAAATGCTATATTATAGCATTAAGGAATCTCTGAAGTTAAGCAATGATGTTTGTGTGATTTTGGGTTTTGAAGCAGAACGGATTAAAGAAAAAATGCAAGAATATTTTGGAGATAAAATCCGCTTTTTATACCAAGATTTGGTAGATTTTCCCGGAACAGGTGGAGCGCTTAAAGGTTATTTACCAAAATATAAGAAAGTTTTGGTTTTAAATGGTGATATGCCTTTGGTGCAAGCAGAGGAATTGTCAAAATTTATGCACTTGGATTCTGAAGTTGTGATGAGTGTGCTTGATTTGCCTAATACAAATGGTTATGGACGTGTTGTTATTCGCGAGAATCAAGTGCAAGAAATTATAGAAGAAAAAGATGCGAATGCGGAAATTCTGGCACTTCACACATTAAATGCTGGGGTTTATTGTTTTAACCGCGAAATTTTAGAATCTTATCTGCCGCGTTTGGATAATAATAATGCACAAAAAGAATATTATTTGACAGATATTATTGCACTTGCAAGAAGGGATTCTGTAACTATTATGCCTTTATTTGTGGAGATTACAAATTTTAAAGGCGTAAATGATAAATTAGACCTTGCGAGAGCGGAAGAAATTTTGGGCGATCGCATCAAGGAATCTTGGATAAAAAAAGGTGTTTTAATGTGTTTGCCTAATACAATTTATATTGAAGAGGGCGTGGAATTTGTCGGTGAATGTGTAGTGGAAAATGGTGTCCGTATTTGTGGGGATTCTAAAATCATTCATTCCCATATTAAGGCACAAAGCATTATAGAATCTAGTATTATAGAATCTAGTGATGTGGGACCTTTAGCGCATTTGCGTCCTCAAAGCGTGATAAAAAATACGCATATTGGAAACTTTGTAGAAGTAAAAAAATCCCAATTAGAGAGCGTCAAGGCAGGACATTTAAGTTATATTGGAGATAGTGAAATAGGAAGCGGTACGAATATTGGTGCGGGCTTTATTACTTGTAATTACAATGGCAAGAGTAAGCATAAAACAATAATTGGTAAAAATGTATTTATCGGGAGTGATTCGCAAGCAGTAGCACCTGTGGTGATTGAAGATGATTGTCTCATTGGTGCTGGAAGCACGATAAGACGGAATCTCAAAAAAGGCGAACTCTTTGTTACGCGTGGAGAAGAAGTGAGTAAAGCGGGATTTTTTTATAAATTTTTCAATAAAAAATCATAGAATTACACATTAAATTATTTTTGAAAGAAGTGGAAAATGCAAATTAAACTTAATGGAAATATTATTCATACAGAATCCAAAAATGTTTTGGAGTTGTTGCAGGAATATAAAATAGAAACAAAAAGTGTAGCTGTTGCGATTAATCTTGAAATTGTCAAACAAGAGAAGTGGGATTCCTTTCTTTTAAAAGAAAACGATATTATAGAATGTCTTACCTTTATGGGTGGTGGATAAAGAATCTAACATTGAAAGCCTTAAAAGCAGAAAGATAATTTTAAAGTAAATAAAAATCAGTTCAATTAAAAGGGAGAATAATGAAAATTAAAACTTCTATTGTTGGAGTCAGTGGCTATACAGGATTGGAGCTTGTAAAGCTCTTGATTCACCACCCTGTATTTGAACTGAATGCAGTATATGCTAGCGAGAATCATCAAGAATTATCCGCTTTACATTGTTGTTTAAAAGATGTAATAAAATTACCTGTATCGGAAGCAAATTTGACACAAATTGCACAAGAAAGTGAATTGGTTTTTCTTGCCTTACCACACCAAAAAGCAATGGAATATGTTAAAGGGCTTTATGATAAGGGTGTTAAAATTGTAGATTTGTCGGCGGATTATCGTTTGAGTTTAGAAAAATATGAGGAGAATTATTGCACTCATTTGGATAAAGAGAATCTAAAAAATGCAGTTTATGGGTTACCTGAATATAATCGCTCACAAGTTGCCAAAACAAGCTTGGTTGCTAATCCGGGCTGTTACCCCACAGCTTCTTTATTGGCGATTCTGCCTTTTATTCCTTATTTGGATTTGAATCATACACTTTATATTGATGCAAAAAGTGGAGTAAGTGGAGCAGGAAAAAAGTTAGCGCAAACTTCTCATTTTGTAACGATTAATGAGAATCTTTTTGCATATTCTCCTATCAATCATCGTCATTCTTCTGAAATTAATGAGCAATTAAAAAAGCTTGGTAAGGAGAATCTAAAGGCACTTTTTGTGCCACATTTGATTCCGCTTACACGCGGTATGTTAGTGTCTGTTTATGCGCGTTTAAAAGAGCCGATAGAGGCATTAGAGATTTTGCAAACCAAATACAATAATGAACCATTTGTTCGTGTTAGGAGGACTTGCTCCCAAATTAAAAATGTTGCAGGCACACATTTTTGTGATATTTTTGCTAAAACCGATGGCTTGGATTTATTTATTACTTCAAGTATTGACAATCTCTTGCGTGGTGCAAGCTCCCAAGCACTTGCGAATGCTAATTTAATGTTTGGGTTAGAAGAATCCTTAGGATTACCACAAATTGCATATGCTCCTTAGCATTTAAAAACAAAATGATACAAGAGAAATTCATCATTCAAGAAGGGGCGATTTTTATTGCCGATTCACATCATCATAGTCTTTACCAAAATACATTGGATTCTGCGTTTCAAGAGCTTTTGCAATTTTCTAGTCGGCAGATTTTTCTTATGGGAGATATTTTTGATTTTTTAGTTGGCAGTGTCCAGCAATCTTTGAGAGATAATCAAAAAACACTTGAGCTGTTAGAGCAGTTATCTTTCAAGCACAAAATTTATTATTTTGAAGGGAATCACGATTTTTTATTATCGCAAATTCCTCATTTTAAAAATATTTGTTATTTTCCATTGAATGTCCAACCTGTTTGTTTTGACTTTGGAGGAAAGAAAGCTTATTTAGCACACGGAGATATATTTTTGAATTGGCAGTACTCATTTTATACTAAAATGATCCGCCAACATTTTTTTATTAAATTTTTAGATTTTTTTTCTTTTTTTCTGTATCCTCAAATTTTGCATTATTTACAAAACAAAAAGAAGCAAAAAAAAATGACAAAAAATACAAATAAATCACTTATTGATGGCGATAAATTAGCATTTTTACGCATTAATAAATATAAAAAAAACTTAAATATTTCAAACGATTCCTATATTGTAGAGGGGCATTTTCATTGGGGTAAAAATGTAAAATTTCATCAAATGAATTACATTGGGTTACCTTTTTTTGCTTGTAAAAAAAAGTATTTTGTTGTAGAATATACAAATTATTGTTTATCCTTAATTGAAAAGGAGTTATGAGGTGTCAAACTTTGAACGTGATGATACTCTAAAAGTTGGAACCAACGAAATGGAGTTGGTGGATTTTAGAATTCATAAACTTGAAAAAGGTAAATTGTATGAGGGGATTTACGGAATTAATGTTGCAAAAGTTAATGAAATAATCCGCTTGCCAGAACTTACAGAGTTGCCGGGAGTGCCTGACTATATAGAGGGAATCTTTGATTTACGAGGGGTTGTTATACCAGTGATTAACCTTGCAAAATGGATGAATGTTGAAGTTCCTAAGAATAAAAAAATTAAACCACGTGTGATTATTGCGGAATTTAATAATATTATGATAGGTTTTATTGTGCATGAGGCAAAACGGATTCGTAGAATTAGTTGGAAAGACATTGAGCCAGCGCACTTTAGTTCTTCTATAGAAGCTAATATGGATAAAAGTAAAATCACAGGTGTTACAAGGATTGAGGGAGACCAAGTCTTGTTGGTTTTGGATTTAGAAAGCATTGTGCAAGATTTAGGATTCTATCATCCTGAAATGAGTGCAGAACGTTCGTATAATAAATTTAGTGGATTAGCTCTTGTGCTTGATGATAGCGCGATTGCTAGAAAAATCTTAAAAGAGTTTTTAGAGAAAATGGGCTTTGATGTAGCAGAAGCAAACAATGGAGAAGCGGGACTTCAAAAGCTTAATAAACTTTATGAAAATTATGGAGATAATCTAATTTCGCAACTTAAGATTATCATTTCAGATATTGAAATGCCTCAAATGGACGGATTCCACTTTGCAGCTAAAGTGAAAGAAGACCCAAGATTTGCCAAGATTCCAATTGTTTTTAGCTCTTCTATTAGTGATAGGTTTAGTGAGAGTAGAGGTAAAGAGGCGGGTGCAGAATCTTATCTTGTGAAATTTGATGGAAATAAATTTCACGATGAAATTACAAGAATTGTCAATAAATACAGCAGTAATTAGTGTAAATTTTATTTTTAAGGAAAGGTATAATTATGGATGAAATGCAAGAGATACTAGAGGATTTTCTAATTGAAGCGTTTGAAATGGTTGAGCAACTTGACCAAGATTTGGTGGAATTAGAAAATAACCCTGATGATTTAGATCTATTAAATAGAATCTTTAGGGTAGCTCATACCATTAAGGGTTCCGGTTCATTTTTGAATTTCTCAGTGCTAACACATTTAACACATCATATGGAAGATGTATTAAACAAAGCAAGACATGGTGAATTAGCAATTACTCCAGATATTATGGATGTGGTTTTGGAATCTATTGACTTTATGAAAAAATTATTAAATGCAATTAGAGACACAGGAACAGATGCCAATACAGGTTTAGATGGTGATATTGCAGGTGTAGTTGAGAGATTAGATGCAATTTCAAAAGGTGAAACTCCACAAGCTGCAGCAGCTCCAGCAGAAGCACCTGCGGCAGTCCCACAAGCTACAGCACCAGAGCCAGCCGCAGATGAGCCAGAGCCAGACTATGCCAATATGTCTCCTGAAGAAGTGGAAAAAGAGATTGAAAGATTGCTTAATAAACGACAAGAAGAGGATAAGAAAAAACGCGAAGAAAAACGTGCAAAAGGTGAATTAGGTGATGTGCAAGCACCGGGAGAAGTTGGAGAAGCAGCTGCTCCTGCCGCTCCTAAACCAGCACCTGCAGCTACACCCAAACCTGCAGCTGCTGCTGCGCCAAAGCCAGCTCCTGCTAAACCAGCTGCAAAACCTCGTTCAGGAGGTGAGGAAAGCAAGGCACCAGCTACTGCTATGGAACAAACGATTCGCGTAGATGTTAAACGTCTTGATAGTTTGATGAATCTAATTGGTGAGCTTGTTCTTGGTAAAAACCGACTGATTAAAATCTATAATGATGTGGAAGAGCGCTATGAGGGAGAAAAATTTTTAGAAGAGCTCAATCAGGTTGTTGCAAGTGTATCTATGGTAACTACGGATATTCAACTTGCAGTTATGAAAACAAGAATGTTGCCAATCGGTAGGGTGTTTAATAAGTTCCCTCGTATGGTGCGCGACCTTTCAAGAGACCTTGGTAAAGAAATAGACTTGGTTATCAGTGGAGAGGAGACAGAGCTTGATAAGTCTATTGTAGAGGAAATTGGCGACCCATTAGTGCATTTGATTAGAAATGCGTGCGACCACGGTGTAGAATCCAAAGAGGATAGAGCTGCAGCAGGTAAGCCAGAGAAAGGAACGGTTGAGCTTAAAGCTTATAATGAAGGGAATCATATTGTTGTAGAAATTAAAGACGATGGCAAGGGAATGGATCCAGATGTATTGCGTTCTAAAGCCGTAGAAAAGGGTCTTATTAGTGAGCGTGAAGCGGATTCTATGGCAGACAAAGAAGCTTATGGATTAATTTTTAGAGCGGGATTTTCAACTGCTAAAGTCGTTACCAATGTAAGTGGGCGCGGGGTAGGAATGGATGTTGTTAAAACCAATATTGAAAAACTTAATGGTATTATTGATGTAGAGAGTGTTCATGGCGAAGGCACTACTTTGAAGCTCAAAATTCCTCTTACTTTGGCAATTATTCAATCTTTGCTTGTTGGTGTGCAAGAAGAATTTTACGCAATTCCTCTTGCTTCAGTTATTGAGACAGTTAGAATTTCGCAAGATGAAATCTATACAGTGGAAAACAAAAGTGTTTTACGCTTAAGAAATGAAGTATTGCCACTTGTGCGTTTAGCAGATATTTTTGGTGTGGATTCTGTTTTTGATGATTCAGAACAAGCCTATGTTGTTGTGATTGGTTTGGCAGAAAACAAAATTGGTATTATTGTGGATTTCCTTATCGGACAAGAAGAAGTTGTTATTAAATCTTTAGGTTCTTATTTGAAAGGAACTGAAGGAATTGCAGGTGCAACAATTCGCGGCGATGGTAGAGTAACATTGATTGTGGATATTGCAGCAATGATGCAAATGGCAAAACAAGTCAAAGTGAGTATTAATAAACTCAAAGAAGAAAGTGATACAAAACGTGAGAAAACTTCTCCAAGTGATTATCAAGTCTTAATTGTGGATGATTCTATGACGGATAGAGCAATAATGAAAAAATCTTTAAAGCCGTTGGGCATCACTTTAACGGAAGCGACAAATGGTGTTGAGGCATTGGATATTATTAAAAATGGTGACAAACATTTTGATGCTGTTTTGATTGATATTGAAATGCCTAAAATGGACGGCTATACACTAGCAGCAGAGATTCGTAAATATGCTAAGTTTAAAAATTTACCACTTATGGCAGTTACAAGCCGAACTAGTAAAACCGATAGAATGCGTGGTGTAGAATCAGGAATGACAGAATATATTACGAAACCTTATTCGCCAGAATATTTGATGAATGTTGTCAAACGAAATATTAACCTAACTGTGGAGGTAACAGAATAATGAGTAATCAATTACAAGACGTTTTACAAAAACAACAAGAACAAAAAAAGCCACCTGTTGAGACAGAAAATGTCATTCAGCTCGTTGCCTTTGTGGTTGGTTCAGAAGAATATGCAGTGCCAATTCTAAGTATTCAAGAGATTATTAAACCCTTAGAATATACAAGAGTACCCGGAGTGCCTAATTATGTTCTTGGTGTGTTTAATATGCGCGGATGGGTTGTTCCATTAATTAACTTGCGCCTAAAATTTGGCTTGCCTTACGAAAAACCAACAGAAGACACGCGTTATATTGTGATTCGTAATCAAGAAGAACGTGCCGGATTCGTTATTGATAGATTAACAGAGGCAGTGCGAATTAGAGAATCTGATATTGACCCAACACCAGAGACAATCAGTCAAGATGAAAGCTTGATTTATGGTGTCGGTAAAAGAGACGATAGAATCATTACTATTTTGCGTCCAGAAGAGTTGTTGAAACGCACTTTCTAATATTTTGCCCTTTTTTGGGCTTTGATAGATTTACACTCAATTTTATTTGAGTGCGTTTAACTCTTTTATAATCTGCTAAATTTTTTCAAATTTTTTAATTTTTATTAAATTTATATTTTTTCTTGTATTTTGATTTTTGTTAGCTTTTCATTAAATCACTCAAGCTTTGTTTTGGACTCTTTCCATCTATGATTAATGCGACTTCTTGGGCGATAGGTGTGTAGATTCCATATTTTTGGCTCATTAAGTAAATTTCTTTAGAAGTTTTTACTCCTTCTGCTACTTCCCCAATCTCTTCTAAGACAGCCATTAGAGATTTGCCCGATGCTAATCCGATTCCAACACGAAAATTGCGTGAGAGCATTGAGTTGGCAGTCAAAAATAAATCGCCTGCACCAGATAAACCTAAAAATGTGGAATCTTTAGCCCCAAAGTATTTTCCAAAACGTGTCATTTCTACAAGTCCTCGTGCCACAAGTGAAGAGCGTGCGTTGTTTCCAAGTTTCATTCCTTCACAGATTCCACTTGCAATTGCAATGACATTTTTGTATGCTCCCCCGATTTCACCTCCTATGACATCATTGCACGCATAGGGTTTGATAAAATTTGGAAACAATTGTAACCATTCTTTGGCATAATGAATTTCTTTGGAATGGATATTTAATGCACAAGGAAGAGAATCTTGCACTTCTTTGGCAAAGCTTGGTCCAGCCAAGAAGCAAAGTTTGCTTTGAGGATAAAAAGATTCAAAAATCTCACTCACAAATTGTCCTTGTGCGATTCCTTTGGAGGCAACTAGAATTTTAGAATTTGCTGGTAGGGGTGAGGTTGCAAGCCAAGAATGCAAAGCAGAACTTGCAATCGCAACAATAAAAAATTCGCTCTCTTGTGCGACTTGTGATGAAATTTGCGATTCTATTCCTAAATTTTTGCGTGAAACAATGGAACAATGATTTGTTTTGCTAAAGGCGAGATGTAAAGCCTTTCCCCAAGCTCCACCGCCAAATACACTGATTTTTGGCATTTTTATCCTTTTAAGGTAAAACTAAATAAAAGAAAACTAATTTTAATTCTTTGAAGTTATAATTTTAGTAAAAATATATTAAAATTTCACTTCGTTGAAATCAAAACAAAAGAGCCTTAATAATGTCCCTACAAAATCTAAAAGAGCGTTTAAATGGTTTAAATTTATCCCCCGCATTTGGTTTAATTATTAAAGTAGAACAAGGATTTTTATCAGCAGATGGGCTGATTCCGCATATTGGTGATATTGTGCGAATTGTAGGCGAAGACAATAGCGCAATGGGTATGGTTACAGCATTAGAAAAAGATAATTTTAAAATCACCCCCTTTTCATTTATTGAAGGAATGAAAGTGGGAGATAAGGTTTATCTAAACACTCGCGGATTGCAGATTCCTATTGGTCCTGAATTGCTTGGAAGAGTAATTAATCCGTTAGGAGAACCCATAGATGGCAAGGGGACTTTAAAGGCAGAAGGTGCAATGCCCATTATTCGTCCTCCTATTGCAGCAATGCGACGTGGTATGATTGATGAAGTATTTAGTGTAGGTGTGAAAAGTATTGATGGATTATTGACTTGTGGCAAAGGGCAGAAATTAGGAATCTTTGCTGGCAGTGGAGTGGGGAAATCTACTCTTATGGGAATGATTGTACGTGGCGCAACTGCAAAAATTAAAGTGATTGCACTTATTGGAGAGCGTGGTAGAGAAGTGCCAGAGTTTGTGGAGAAAAATTTAGGTGGGGATTTGACAAATACAGTGTTGGTTGTTGCTACGAGTGATGATTCGCCCTTGATGAGAAAATATGGTGCGTTTGCCGCAATGAGTGTTGCAGAATATTTCAAAGCAAAAGGCGAAGATGTTTTATTTATTATGGATTCTGTAACGCGTTTTGCAATGGCGCAAAGAGAAATTGGGCTTGCGCTTGGTGAGCCACCAACAAGCAAGGGCTATCCACCCTCTGTTTTAACGCTTTTGCCTCAATTAATGGAAAGAGCAGGTAAAGAGGAAGGACATGGCTCTATTACGGCATATTTTACGGTATTGGTGGAAGGTGATGATATGAGTGATCCAATTGCAGATCAAAGTAGAAGTATTTTAGATGGACATATTGTATTGGACCGCTCTTTGACAGATTTTGGAATTTACCCCCCGATTAATATTTTAAATTCTGCTTCAAGGTTAATGGGTGATGTAGCGACTGAAGAGCATATAGAGGCAGCAAGGAAGTTTCGTCGCTTATATTCTGCTATCAAAGAAAATGAAGTGTTAATTAGAATTGGAGCTTATCAGGCGGGAAGTGATAAGGATTTAGATGAAGCCATAGCTAAAAAAGAGAAAATGGAAGAATATTTAAAGCAAAGTTATAATGAGGCAATTAGCTATGAAGAGAGCGTGCAACAATTAATAGAAATTATGCAATAAAATTCTCTAGAACAATGAAGGTAAGTAAAAAAATATTTAACTAAAAAGAATCATAAAAGTTTTTATTTTTTAAGTTATTTATCGTATAATTAAACCCATAAAATTTAATATTTTAAGGAGAAAATTATGGCTGGTTATATTGAATTAACAGAGCAAAACTTTGAGGAAATTATCAAAGAAGGCGTTGTAATGGTAGATTTTTGGGCTCCTTGGTGTGGTCCTTGTAGAATGATAGCTCCTGTGATTGACAATCTTGCATCACAATATGCGGGGAAAGCTAAAATTTGTAAAGTCAATACAGACGAACAACAAGAGCTTGCAACAAAATTTGGAATCCGTTCTATCCCAACAATTTTCTTTTATAAGAATGGAGAAAAAGTTGATGAAATGATTGGAGCAGCTTCCGAGCAGGATTTTAAAGACAAACTTGATGGCTTGCTATAAATAAGTGTTTTTAGGATTTTTGGTTGAGAGGGGGTTTTGGGTATGAAAAAATGCTGTCCAGGACTCCCTATTGCTTTTGTTGTTATCTTTGCGATTGGTGCATTTTTGTATTATCAATATGCTTTTACATCTGTTTCAAAAATTAATTTTAATGAGGATTCTTTCTACCAATATCAAGAAAACACAATGAGTCTTTTTGAGCCAAAATCTTCGCAATATAAATTGTGTTTTTATACTTCCTCTACCCCTCAATCTACAGAGTTTTTAAGAAAAAATACGCAAGAAAACATTATTCTTTTAGCACTTGATTTATATCAGCAAGGAAGAAATGCGAAAAAAGATGTTTATAATCTTGTAGAGTTAAGAATCTCAAGTGTTTTAATGTTGAAATTGATTCATGAATTTGATGTGAGAAGATTGCCGCAATGTTTTTTGCTTAATCAAGAAAGTAAAAATTCCAAACTCTATATTTCTTTAAAAGAGAATGGAATTTATAAGTTGGTTAATTTTAAAGAAAATAAAAATAAGGAGTAAAATATGTTAGAGCTAGCTATTATTGGCGGAGGACCTGCTGGGCTTAGTGCAGGTTTGTATGCGACAAGAGGAGGCTTAAAGGAAGTTGTAATGTTTGAAAAAGGTATGCCTGGAGGACAGATTACTTCAAGTAGTGAAATGGAAAATTACCCCGGAGTAGCGGAAGTAAAAAGTGGATTTGATTTTATGATGCCTTGGCAGGAACAATGTTTTAGATTTGGTTTGAAACACGAAATGGCAGAGGTTGTGCGCGTTAAAAGAAAAGAAAATCATTTTGTGGTTGTTTTAAGTAATCAAAAAGAAGTGGAAGCTAAATCTGTGATTGTCGCAACGGGTGGAAGCCCCAAACGTTCAGGAGTTAAAGGTGAAGATGTGTATTGGGGGAAAGGCGTGAGTTCTTGCGCTACTTGCGATGGATTTTTTTATAAAAATAAAGAAGTGGCAGTGCTTGGCGGAGGCGATACAGCAGTGGAGGAATCCATTTATCTTGCCAAAATTTGCTCCAAAGTTACATTAATTCATCGTAGAAATGCGTTCCGCGCTTCTCCTGTTACATTAGAACGCGCGAAAAATGAAGCAAAGATTGAGTTTTTGACTCCTTATGGAATTGAGGAAATTTGCGGTAATGATTCTGGTGTAACAGGGCTAAAATTAAAAAATTTGGAAGAGGAAACTATAAAAGAAATCAAAGTAGATGGAATCTTTGTATTGATTGGATTTAATGTAAATAATTCGGTTTTAATGCAAGAAGATGGCAGTGCAATTTGTGCAACAAATGAATATGGGCAAGCTATCGTGAATCTTAAAATGGAAACAAACATACCGGGCTTGTTTGTTGCAGGTGATTTACGAATAGATGCTCCAAAACAAGTGGTTTGTGCAGCAGCAGATGGTGCGACAGCAGCACTTGGGGCGATTGAATATATTGAACATCATAAGTAAAAAGGAATTTTTATGTTAGGAATTGGAGTCTTTGGTGCTGGCGGACGTGTGGGTAAATTAGTTGTGGATTTGGCAAAAAAAAGCCAAGAGGTAAAGCTAGAGTGTGTTTATGTGCGTAAAGATTTAGATTTCTCTATTGACCCCGGCGTGTTAATTACTGGTGATTTGAAAGTTTTATTAGAAAGTTCTGCTGTGGTTATTGATTTTACGACAGCAGAAGGCACGCGTGCGTTATTGGAAGTGGCTCTTAATAATCCTAAACCCATTGTAATTGGAACAACAGGATTGGAATCCCACCATGAAAATTTAATCAAAGAAGCTTCCAAGAAAATGCCTATTTTATATGCAAGTAATTTATCATTGGGAGTTGCGGTTTTAAATAAAGCGGTTAAATTGGTAGCAAGTGCTTTGAAAGATTTTGATATTGAAATCGTAGAAACCCATCATCACCATAAAAAAGATTCTCCTAGTGGCACTGCTTTGCGTCTTGCTCAAACTTGTGCAAAAGCTAGAAATTTGGAGTTAGATAAGGTGCGCACAAGTGGTAGAAATGGCAATATTGGCGAGCGTCATAAAGATGAAATTGGTGTTATGGCATTGCGCGGAGGAGATGTGGCTGGGATTCATAATGTCGGATTCTATGGCGAAGGAGAGTATTTGGAGCTAATTCATACTGCTACTTCTCGCGCGACTTTCGCACAAGGCGCTATTAAGGCTGCTCTTTGGTTACAAAAACAGCCAAATGGATTATATAGCATTGAAGATTCTTTGGGATTATAAAAAGTGGAAAATCAGATTGGAAATCAAAACTTAACAAGTCAGTCTTTGAAAACTGAATGGAATGAAGAATGTGCGGTAGTGGGTGTTTATAATGCTCAAAATGCTGCAAGCATTGCGTATTATTCTCTTTTTGCTATGCAACATCGTGGGCAGGAAGCGTCTGGAATCGCAACAAGCAATGGTGAGAAAATTATCACTATTAAAAAGAATGGTTTAGTAACGGAAGTTTTCTGTGATGAGACACTGAATAAACTGAAAGGCTTTAGTGCGGTAGGGCACAATCGTTATTCTACTGCAGGGAATGACTCTATTGCTGATGCACAGCCTTTATTTGCGCGTTATGATTTGGGTGAAATTGCGATTGTGCATAATGGTAATCTCACAAATGCGCGTCAAATCCGCGACGAGCTTATCAAAGAGGGAGCGATTTTCCAAAGCTATATGGATACAGAGAATCTTATTCATCTCATTGCAAGAGCGAAACAAGAAAACTTAATAGATAGAATCAAAGAGGCTGTTTTGCGACTTAAAGGTGCATTTTGCTTTGTCATTTTAAGTCGCAAAAAAATGTTTGTGATTCGTGATAGATATGGATTCCGCCCTTTGAGTCTTGGGGAGATTGTTAATTCTGATGGAAGCAAGGGCTATGTTGTTGCGAGTGAAACTTGCGCGTTTGATTTGGTGGGTGCAAAGTATTTGCGTGATGTGGAGCCGGGTGAAATGTTAATCTTTTCAAAAAATGGTATGGAATCGCAAAGTATTATGCTGCCAAATCCTCATCCTTGCGTCTTTGAATATATTTATTTTGCGCGTCCTGATAGCCGAGTATTTGGACGACTTGTTTATGATATTCGCAAGAATATGGGCGAGGAATTAGCAAGAGAGAATCCCGTAGAAGCCGACCTTGTGATTCCTGTGCCTGATAGTGGTGTTGCAGCGGCACTTGGGTATTCTAGGCAAAGCGGGATTCCTTTTGAGCTTGGAATTATTCGCAATCATTATGTGGGGAGGACTTTTATTGAGCCTACACAACAGATTCGTGAGTTGAAGGTGAAGTTAAAATTAAATCCGATTCGTGAGTTAATTGAAAATAAACGCGTGGTTGTGATTGATGATTCTGTGGTGCGTGGGACGACTAGTCGTCAGATTGTGAAGATTTTGCGAGATTGTGGTGCGAAAGAAATCCATATGAAAATTTCTTCTCCGCCAACGATTTCTCCTTGTTATTATGGTGTAGATACTCCAAGCAGAGAGGATTTAATCAGTGCAAAAATGAGCCACCAAGAGGTTTGTCAGTTTATTGGTGCGGATTCTTTGTCCTTTTTGTCCGTTGAGGGATTGAAGCGGAGTATTGGTGTAGAGAATTATCAATATTGTCAAGCTTGTTTTGATGGCAAATATATTGTTTAAGGGTATAAGAGTGAAACAAATGCTAACCTTTGGGCGATATTGCAAACGTAGATTTGGCAAGCGAGTGCGTAAAGTGCCGATTGCTTTGGCGGGCTTTACTTGTCCAAATATTGATGGTAGTGTGGCACGTGGAGGTTGTATTTTTTGTAAAAACGAAAGTTTCTCTCCAACATTGGACAAAGAGCCAAAAGTTGCCCTTAAAATGAATCCCAAAATGAGAGAGAATCCATTGTTGGAAATGCAACTTCAGCAGCTTCAAAATCAATACGATTGGCAGAGTGCTTTTCATCGCAACAAGTTTGGTGTAGAAAAATATATGATTTATTTTCAGTCTTTCACTAATACTTATGCGCCTTTTGAAACTTTAGAAAAGATCTATACTACTGCATTAAGTTTGCCCAATGTCGTAGGAATGTCCATTGGAACACGCACGGATTCTGTGGATTTGAAATTGTTGGATTTTTTGGGTGAATTAGCACACGCAAGAGGGCAAGAGATTTGGGTGGAATATGGAATCCAATCAGTTTATGATGAAACATTGCACTTTATCAATCGTGGGCACGGCACAGAAAATATGGAATATTGGATTAAAGAAAGTAAGAATCGCGGTTTAAAAGCTTGTTCGCATATTATTTATGGATTACCAAAAGAAACAAGAGAGATGATGTTGCATACTTTAGAATCTGTGATTGCTTGGGGAAGTGATGGAATCAAGATTCACCCGCTTTATATCATTGAAAAAACGATTTTAGCAAATCTCTATGAAAAGGGTGAGTATAAGCCTATTTCTTTAAATGATTATATTGATTTGGTTGTAGAATCTCTCAAAAGGATTCCGCAAAATGTCGTGATTCATCGTGTGAGTGCTGGAGTGCGTAACGATACACTTCTTGCTCCCAAATGGTGTTTTGATAAAAATATTCAAATGCGTGCGATTCGCAATGCGCTAAGAGAAGCGGGGATTGAATATTGATTTTCACATTAAACCTCAAAGGTTGTGGTGCTAAAGAACTCTAAAATTGCTTCGCGCATTAAGGCTGGATTCGTGATAGTATTTACAAGCGTGCGGAATTCGCTTGCGCCTCTTAAGCCCTTGGAATAAGCGTGCAGATTTTTGCGAAACATAATTACTCCATAGTCTCCACGAAAAGCAATTGTGCGATTAAAGTGTTCTAAACTTACGCGTCGGCGTAAATGAACACTTTCCTCTTGTAGTCCCTCTTTGATTTGCGCAAAAATCCAAGGCTTTTCAACTGCCGCGCGTCCAATCATTATGCCATCAGCTCCTGTGTGCCGCAAGACTTCTTGGCTTTTTTGGACGCTATTGATTTCACCATTTGCAATGAGTGGAACTTGCAAGATTCGTTTCATCAAAGCAATGGAATCATAATCAATCCTTTCTTTTTTGTATCCATCTGCTTTGGTGCGACCATGCACGACAACATAATCAATGGGAGTGTCATTGAGGGCATTTGCGATTTCTAGTGGAATCTTCGTGTTAAATCCTAGCCTTACCTTTACGCTCAAATAAGGAATCTCACTTACTTTTCTAATAAGCCTTAGAATCTCTCTTAGCTTGTTTAAGTCTTTTAATAAAGAGCTTCCACTTCCGTGATTGGAGACTTTTGGTGCAGGGCAACCACAATTTAAATCCAAGATTTGAATATCTTCCTTAAAGGTGTTAAGGGATTCTACTGCACGCGCGATAATGCTCATCTCATTACCTGCAATTTGTAAAGCGAAAGGATTTTCAATAGAGGATTTTTCTACCATTTTTAGTGTTTTTTTGTTTTTAAATGCAAGTGCATGCACGCTAATCATTTCGCTTACGGTAATATCCGCACCAAACTTTTTCACAACTTCGCGGAAAGGCAAATCAGTATAACCTGCTAGAGGAGCTAACATAAGAGTGTTTTGGTTAATAATAGATTCCAAAATAGACCTTTAAAAAATTTGTAGAATCTTAACAAAAAACTAACAATAATTGATTAAAATTTTACCCAATGAATCTCAAAGGAGTTTATAATGAAGTTTAAAAAGTTGTTAGCAGTGTTATTTGGTGTAGCAATTAGTATCCCGGCTTTTGCAGATATGGACATACAAGGACAAATTGTTAGTGTCAATAATGCCAACAAAACAATAACAATTTCCGGAATGAATGGTAGCAATATGGTTGTACAAGTTTTTCCTTATACAAAATTAAAAGGCGATGATTGCGGAGTATTTGGCAATGATACTTATCATAATTTTACAGCTTTAAAACCCGGAATGTTTGTTGAGATTGATGGTTATCCTCAAGGGCAAGTATTTGGAGCACAAGAGATAGAGTGGAAGTGCGGTAGAAGAGCATACTAAGGAATCTCTTATGCGAAAGATTTTAATTGGTTTTATCTCGCTATGCTTGGGTATGTCGGTGTTTGGAGATAGTTTTAAACTAGAGGGAATTATTGCAAGCATAGATAATGAAAAAAAAACCATCATTATAGATTCTGTTTATGGGGATTCTGTGGTGGTGCAAGTTTTGCCTAATACAGAAATTGAACTGGATAATTGCGGTGTGTTTGGTATTAGCAAATATGGAACTTTTAAAAATCTATCGCTTGGTGCTTTTGTAGAAGTTAAATTATATTTTCAAAATGCAGCCAATGGAGAGAGAACTAATCCTATTGCCTATGAAATTGAAGTAGAATGCTACAAAAAACGTGCTTATTAAATCAAATGTGCAAACTAGAATCCAAAGGATTTTAGTTTTTTGCAATCACGACTAAGCCAAATTGTGCAAAGTTTTCATATTTTTTTAAATTAGTGATTTGAGGATTTTTAAAGTAGCTATAAACCTTGCAACCATAAAAAGCAATGGTGTGTAACCGCGTATTAAGGGATTCTAAATCGGGTTCTATCAAAATTAGATTTTCTATGCGTTGGTGGAGTTGTAGTTGATTTAGAGCATAGAGAATGGCTTGAGTGCATTGCCCTTGCACACCAATAACACAATAAGCATTTAAAAGAATGGGTGGAACTTTTAAGGATTCAAGATTTAAAGAATTTCCAAAGATTTTCATTTGCTATTTTTGAATTTGCGCGTGAATGAGCTGTCCAATCTCGTGGTATTCTAGCTTTTCATTCACGAGTAAAGAGATTTTGATATGTTCTAGGATTCCGCGATAATTTTTAAAGAATCCCAAACGTTCGTTTTTGCAATCTTCTAGGATTTTAAGTACATCTTCTTCTCTGCCTAGCAAATATTCTCCCATTCCATAGGATTCTACCATTTGACGCGCTAAGGCTTTTGCGGCATTCAGGTCTTCTTTGGCGTGCGAATAACGTTCTTGATAGAGCAATTCAAGTGCTGCGATTCCAGATAAATGGATTTTAATTTTGCTTTCCATTTCGTTTTTACTCAAAAATTCTTTGTCAATAGATTTTAAGCCATCACTCATCAGGGTTGCTTTTTCAAATGGAATCTCCAAAGAATACGCACTAAAAGCTTTTGCGGCTTGATAATAAGCAAGGATTTCTTTTTCCTTGTCGCTAAAGCTTAGTTTTTTGCGCACCCCTAGCATTACCTTATCACGCACATTTAAAATATCCTCTTTGGTAATTGTATCCGAGCCGCGTTTGATAGCGCATAATGCTGCTTCATTGATAAGAGAGGCAAGAGCTGCCCCACTAAATCCCACGCAGAGTTTTGAAATTTCCTCAAAGTCAAAATCACAAGTTTTGTCGCGCGTATGCACTTTTAAAATCTTAATCCTCTCTTGCAAGTCGGGTAGCTCTACAAAGATTCGCCTATCGAATCTCCCACTACGCAACAAAGCGTCATCTAGGGATTCTACATTGTTGGTTGCGCCAATCACAATTACGCCCGAACTATCTTCAAAGCCGTCCATTTCGGTTAAAAGCTGATTGAGTGTTGCTTCGCGTTCATCGTTGCGCATTCCACCTCGCGCCTTTCCCACCGCGTCAATTTCATCAATAAAAATAATAGAGGGGGCATTGAGTTTGGCTTTGGTGAATAAATCATGGACACGTTTTGCTCCCATACCAACATAAATTTGTACAAAACTTGCGCCGCTTTGATAAAAAAACGGCACTTTTGCTTCCCCAGCTAGTGCTTTGGCAATTAGTGTTTTACCTACGCCAGGAACCCCGATTAATAGCACGCCTTTAGGGAGTTTGACGCCAAAGTCTTGGTATTTTTTGGGGGATTTGAGGTAGTCAATAATCTCCTCTAGTTCGCTTTTGGCTTCGTGAATCCCGGCAACATCATCAAAAGTGAGATTAGAAGTAATAGGTTGAATATAGTGTAGGGCAAAGGTTTCATTGGCAAAAGATTTTGCGACATTCTCATATTCTTTAGAATCCTTACGTTTTCGAGCGTTTGGATTGGAAGTATTTTTTGCTTTTTTAAAGCTTGCAAAAAAGAACAAAATTACCAGTGAGATAATTAGAATCATAATAATTTCTGTTAAATTTTGCACAAAATTGAAATCATTTTTGATTTCCAATGGAACTTTTTGTCCAAATTCTTGCAGATTAATGCTACTTTTGGCAACTTTGTATTCTTTGCCTTCTAAGGTAAAATACAAATAATCTCCCTTAAGGATTGCAACCTTTGGCAGCACGTTTTGCGTAATCGTTTGTAGATTCGTTGCGCTAATTAAAACGGGGTTGCTTTTGAAAAAGAAAGCAACAAACAAGGCAAGTGCTAGGAGAACCGCAAAGATTCCAAAATATAAATTTTTAAATTTCTGCATAATTTTTATCCATTTTTGGGGTGAAATGTGTAATAAGAACCCAACTATCTTTGTAAAGAGGATTTTGTGTTTCTATTTGCATAGGATTGTAGTATTCATCAAAACCTTGCGCAATGTATTTTGGACAAGGGTTTTTATCGCTAGATTCCGCTTTTACTTCTTTGATAAGGACATTTTCAATCAATATATTGAGGGATTTGTGGCGTAATTTGAGATTCTCTCTGAAGTGTAGATTGTTCTTGGCAACTTGAGTTTCAATCTGTTGTTTTCTCTCTTTTGCAATCTTTCCATTGATTCTGTCTTGAAGCAGGGCAGAAGGGGTATTATCGCGTGGGCTATAAATAAAACTATGCAAATGCGTCAAAGGCAGAAGTGAAAAATTGGCAAAAGCTTCTCTCCATATTTCCTCACTTTCTCCGGGGTGTCCTACGATAAAATCACTTCCTAATGCAAAACCTTGATTTGCTAGCAATGTGAAAAGTTCCAAATCTTTTGGAAAAGTATTAAGGCGATTCATTATTTTTAGCATTGCAGGCGCAGTGTGTTGCAAGGCGATATGCAAATGTCGCTCTATTTTGGGGTTTTGTAGAATCTCCAAGAAATGCGTATTGATTTGCGATGGTTCTAAGCTCCCGATTCTAAGACGTTTAAGAGAGGGAATCGCACAAAGTGATTCTATTAAATTTGCAATGTCTTTCCCAAACTCTTTGCCCCAACTACCAATATTTGTGCCTGTTAAGATAAATTCATCAAAGCCTTTTTGGGTAAGTTTTTCCACTTGAGAGATAATCTTTTCTTGCGGAAAACTTCGTGCTTTGCCCCTTACGCTTGGAATAATGCAATACGAACAAGCAAAATCGCAACCCTCTTGGATTTTGATAAATGCGCGACTTTTTCCCACAAAATCGCCTAGAATTTTATTGTCTAAACTCTTTAAATCATCTTCTAAAAAGAAAGATTGCTTTTGTTTTAGAATTGCATTAATATTTTCCTTGTGAGAATGTCCAAAAACACCAAAAACTAAGCCTTTATCTAGGAGATTTTGTCCTTGAGTTTGCACTCCACAACCTGTAAAGTAAATACGTTTTCCCTCGTTTTGCAGACGATGAATATAATTTCTTACGCCACTCTCTGCACCATTTGTAACAGCGCAAGAATTGACGATTACAAAATCACTTTCTTCCTCATATGGTGTTTGGGTGAAATCTTGAAGCGCGTTTATCATCACTTGAGTGTCAAAGAGATTGGTGCGACAACCAAAGGTTTTGAAATAAACTTTTTGTTTTTGCATAAAAGAATCTTAAAAAAAGTTTTGTGGTGGTATTTCACCATCGCTTTTTAAATGCACGCTTTTAAAAGCCTCATTGTCGCTTTTACGTGGAAGTTGTTTTTGTCTGCCCTCGTAGATTGTCGTGCTAGGATAAGCAATCTGAATATTGGGTTCTTGCAAGATTTCATCAATGATTTCAGAGCTAATGCTACTGCGCAAAGCCAAAGTTGCATAAGCGTTTGTCAGATACCAAACAGAAATGCGGATTCCATTTGGTTCAAGTAAGCTAAAAACTCTCGGTTCTACATTGGTGTTACGCAAACTAAAGCGGTCGCGCATTTTTACAAATTGTTTGCGTGTGCTTTCTGTATAGCCTTTGGCGTATTTTTTGGCACATTCTCTTGCGATATGGCAAGCTCTTTCGTGGTCAGAATCAAAAGTAATCGTAAAATCAATTCCATCCCAAACGGTTTTCATTCCCCCGTGCGTGTAGTTAGAAAACATTGTTGTAAAGACAAAGTTATTGGGAATAAAGATAATGCGTCCTGCTCTGCGATTCTCTCTATAAGTTGTCAAAGTAATATCCTCATAAAGCGTGATTCTAAGCACAGAAATATCTAACACATCGCCGATATAAACAGCACCCTCTTTAATGATTTTGATTCTATCTCCTGCATGCACACAGCCTCCCACGACAATCACAATCCAACCCAAAATGGACATAAAAAGGTCTTTCATCGCAATTGCTAAACCAGCAGAGGCAAATCCAAGCACGGTAACAAGATAACTGACATTATCCAAATAAGCAAAAAGCAGAATCAAAACAATTAGGGTAATATTAAGAAAATTAATTATCTTATTTGTTGTGTAAATGCGTTCGTTGTCGTGAATATATTTGCGCACTCCAAGCTTGATAGAAAAAGCGATTCCAATAAGAATTAGAATCGTGATTCCAATATAAATGCTTTTAATGAATTGCTCTTTAATCTGTGCTTTGAGGCGCACTTTGATTTCTTCCATTTCTTTGGTAAAGATTTCCAAAGTCGTATTGAAAACTTCTTGTGTTGTTTCAAGCACGGTGAGGGCATTGTAATTGATGTGATAAGCTTTGGCAATGGATTCTTTATCTGGAAATAGGCAATAATCAGAATGGCAAACATTGATAAGTTTGTTTGGATTTTGCGTTGTGCTATAAATTTCTAACAATTTGCTTAAGGCTTTATCTTTTTGTTGAATATATTTTAGGTTTTCTTGTAATTTTTCGTAATTGTTGTGCAAAATCGTTAATTCTGAATCAATTTTCTTAATATAAGAATAGGCGCGTGCAATCAGCAAAAGATTTGTAACATTGGGTGCTTCTTCAAGTTTTTTAGCCTCTGTTAGCTCACGAAAAGGAGAATCTTTATAAACTCCTAAAACTTCTTTTTGTTGTTCTAGTGCAGCAAGATTGCGTTCCAAAATACTTAGCTGATTTTGTGTTTCAATACTTTTGGGTTGCTTTTCTAAAGTGTTGATTTCATTTTGCATTTGAATAATATTGAAAATAACTTGTTGGTAGGCTTGATAGTTGGAATATTTTTTTATCCATAAATTGTTAGGATTGTTTAAGAAATTATCTGCTTCTATAATTTGAGAATCTAGCTGTTTGATATTTTTTATTTCTTCTACAATCTCATTACTTATGGCGTTTGTTAGCAAGCAAATGAGAAAGAGAATAAGGAATCTTAAATGTTTCATTTGGCAAATTCACCTAAGACTTCCAAGACAATTTCTTTTGGAATCTCCTCTTTAAAGCATACATTGCCGATTCCATTGGGAAGAATAAATTTGATTTTATCATTTAAGCTTTTTTTGTCTAAAAAGAATGCTTGATAAAAGGATTCTACATTTTGAATTCTATAAGTTGTCGGAATCTGATAATGTTGCAAGAGGGTTAGAATCGCATTGGATTCTGCTTGCGAAAGAAGGTTGAGCTTTAACGCGAGTTGATTTGCCATTATCATTCCAATACCAACAGCTTCTCCGTGCAAATAAGTTCCATAACCGCTTTGTCGTTCAATAATATGTCCAAAAGTATGTCCATAGTTGAGTGCCGCGCGGATTCCGTGTTCTTTCTCGTCCTCTGCAACCACTTTTGCTTTGGTGCTGATTGCTTGATAAATGATTTCTAAAAGTGTGTTTGGATTTGTCATATCGGCATTTTGCAAAGATTCAAAAAGGCTTTTATTAAAGCACACCGACATTTTGATGACTTCCGCCATTCCTGCATTCAATTCGCGTTTGGGCAAAGTTGCCAAGAAAGTGGGATTAATATAAACTGCTTTGGGTTGGTGAAACAAGCCGATGAGGTTTTTGCCAAAATGATTGTTAATGCCTGTTTTCCCACCCACACTAGAATCTACTTGTGCTAAAAGTGTGGTCGGAATCTGGATAAAATCAATCCCTCGCATAAAGATTCCAGAAGCAAATCCCACTATATCACCAATCACACCGCCTCCAAAGGCAATCATCAAAGAATGTCTATCTAAGCGATGATTGAATGCTGCTTCTAGGATTCCATTAATGGTTTCAAAGTTTTTATAGCTTTCTCCATCGGGAATCGTGTGGCAATAAATTTCTTTGGCTTCAAGGTTTGCAAGGAGAGTTTGCAGATGAAGCCCAGCGATTTTAGGATTCGTGATGATAAGGACTTTGCCTTTGTGGGTGAGCTTGGGTAAATCCCCAAAATGAATTGTATAGCTTGGTAAAGTAATGTTTAAAGGATTGGCTTGGGATTCCACTTTAGCGCGCCTTAATAATGATTTAAAAGCGACATTTTAGCAATTTTTTACTTTTTTATTCTTTATGATAATTTAAATCTGATTTGAATTAATGCCTAAAAGATGAAAACTAGGCAAATTTTATTAAAATGCTTGCAGTAAATAATAAGCCCCAAACACTCCAACAAGCATTAAAATAATATCACTGATGATTCCGATAAGGTTTTTATACCGCAATAAAATTGCCTTTTGCATCAAAAGTGCATAGCTCATAAGAATACAGAAATCAAGGAGAATCCATACTGCTACTAGAATGCTTAAACTTGTAAGAATAGAATCGGTGATATGGATAAACTGCGGAAAAAATGCTACAAAAAATAAAATGTCTTTTGGATTGCCTATTGCAATGCCAAAACCCTCTAAAAAGCTAGAGACAAAGGTTTTGTTGGTTTTGGTTTTATTGCATTGCGGTTCGGATTCCTTTTGGGGCTGATTTTGATAGTTTTTCAATGTATGATACAAAGAGCTAAATCCTAAATAAAAAATAAATGCACAACCTGCAATGCTAATAAGAGATAATGCAAAGGGCGAAATTTCAAATGCACCTAAAATTATTGCAATGGCAAAGGTTATCAAGAGCAAAGAGGTAAAGTTTGTTCCTATGCTTGTAAAGAATGCTGTTTTAAATCCATACATTGAAGCATTGCGTATCACAAGCGCAACCACAGGACCGGGTGTCGCAATGAGTAGAAAAACCGCTAGAATATAGGCAAGTAAAATTTCAAACATTAGGATTCCTTTTAGAGATTGTTAAAGGGCATTGTGAAAATGTCTTAAATTTATTTTATCTTAAAATGCCTAAAAGTGATAGATTTTATGCGCGAGGATACGAACTCAATGCAAGCTAAAAGGAGAAAAAATGAGATTTAAAGAGCGCGGTAGGGTTAAATTGAATGATTTTAAATCTTTTTTGGGAGCTACAATCAGCGCATAACCTCCCTTTTTGTCCCTATCCCATATACTATAAAATTCTTTTTTAGAGCTGATATATTCGCCATAGTTTGGGTCAAAGATTTGCAAATAATTGCCTTTGTGGTTGATAATCACTACAAAGTGAGGAAATCTAGGGTCGTTTTCAATCTTTACAAGCATTGGAATCTTTACAAGTTGATTAAGAATCTCTCTGTCCAAAGAATAGGAATTAGCCTTAAAGCCTAGTTTTTGAACCGCTGCTTTCAAATCTGTGAAGCTTACCATATCTGTGTTTAGTTTGCTCTCACTCATTGTTTTTAAGATTTCTAATTCAGTGAAATTGTTTTGATTTAAGATATTTAGTAATGTAGCAAGCGAGGAAGCACCGCAGGATTCCTCATAGCTTTGTCTTATCACTCTTTGATTCTTTATTTCTTGATAGGATTGCACGATAAATTCTGCATTGGCAAGGCTTTGAAGCAAAGAAAAAAGCAGACAAATTCTTATCAAGTTTTTCATCAAGAGATTCTGTATTGCCATTTGCAAACATTAGAGATTGTCATTATAGAATCCTTTAAACCTCTGTATCTAGTCTTTTCCAAGAGGAAGTAAGGAAGTTTTTAAAGTTTTGAATATCAAAGTTTCCTTTACTCCTTTCTCCAAAAAGTATTAAGATTTGTTCTAGCTTCTGCTGACTTTTAATAAAATCTAAAGTGTTTAAAAAGCTCGTATCTTGATAAGTTTCGCTTTTACTTGTTACTTGGATTGGTTTAAATTTTTTGTTTTTACTTCCCAATTCTGTTTCCTCATTGCTATTTTGTTTTTCACTTTGGGATAAAATATTTTCTTTTTCTTTAAGTTTTTTTACAAATTCCTCGTGCCTTTCTTTAAAGTCAAGATATTTTTCTTTAAATTCCTCTAAACTCATACTAGAATCAATCATTTCTTGATATTCTTGCGCGAAACTTAAAGATTCTTTGAATAAGTCTTTATCCCCTGTTGCTTCACTTCTTTTAATATAATATTGCAACGACAACTGCTCCTCTATCGTATTCCAAGAATCATTATTTTCACCAAAAGCACTTTGAATCTTGTTTGCATTCATAAAGCCTTTAAAATTTTCAAGCTCTTTTTCACTGATATTTTTGTCAAGCCCTATAATTTTACCAAGAATCTTAGTTTCTCCCTCTAGGAACTGATTGACATTAAAAAATAAACTAGAATTATTCAAAAACGCGATCAAAACACCACCTTTGGCTATACCATTAGCGTTTTGATACGCATATTTATTAATGCTTACATTGTCGGCTTGGTTAAAAATTGTTTCTGCATTGATTTTGCTAAAACCTCTACTATCAAAGGTATTAAAGGTAAGTAATATTCCGCTCTCATCTTTGTTTAATGCGCTTTGATATTCTGCATAAGTGTAGGTTTGTGTAACATTATAATTGCTATCCATTTTGAAAGCATAGGGCATATTCTCTAACTCTTTGTTAGAGAAGCTCGGGCTTTGGCTTTGTGGAATGAGTTGAGAAAAAGCTTTATACGCATTTGCTAGGCTCTTGGCAATATCCACCTGATTGTGTGTAGCGAGAATATCGCTTCTGTTTTGATGATAATTTACAAAGTTTTCAATGTCCTTTGCATAGATTTTATAATCCTTTGGAATCCCTGCTGCTTCATTTAAATCACTCGTAAAGAATCCCTCACTATCTACACCATAACCTAGCACTTCTTTAACCGCCTCTGTTTTATTGGAAGTCAAATTGTGTTTCTGATTTGCAATTTGATTGGCATTAGAGGTTTGTTGCAATGCCTTATTATCTTGCATAAAATTATCATAATTGCGAGTTTGACTTATAATCATTTAGCACCTCACTTTGCGTTATTTAAGATAATTAAGATTATCTTGCATACCAACCACCAAGATTAGATTCAAATCTTGTTTTAAAATGATTTTGTAGCTCCTTAATTACCAAATTGTTTTTTAAATAAATGCTTGAGGTTGTAGAGCCAAACTTGTAAAGTTGCATATTTGTATCAAGCATTCCGACTTGATAATTAAAAAGAACATAAGGGCGTCCCAAATCGGAAACCTTAATGCTTCTTCTTACTATATAAACAGGGAAAAAGCCTATTGTGTTATTCACAATTTCTGCATAGTCTTGCAATCTTCCAGCACTTGGCGCAGCGCAATTTTCAATGCCTAAACCGCATAAACCCCCTTTTTGTAATTCATTTGCTGTATATAATGCTATTCCATACCATTCATTTCCAGAGCCAAAGTCTGCTACCACATACCCCCCTACAACCTGCTTTTCCTCCTCTGCGCTTAAGAGCCTTACACCCTTACTTGTATCACTTAATGCACCATTGGTTATTTTTGCCAACAAATCCTCTGCCAATGCACCACTTGAAAATAAACTACTCATTACCGCAATACTAAGAATTTTCTTTAACATTGTTTCCTCCTTGTAAAATTATTCTACTTACAACATCGGCTATTTTAACAAAAATTTAAGATTCTCACGAATGATTTATTGAATTTTGGAATAAAAATTGCTACTTTGTTACAATATGGGATATTTTAGATTCGGAGGGTTTAAATGTTTAAGAAAATATTGTTAGGGATTCTAGCTTGTGTTTCGCCACTTTTGGCGTCAGATGAATTGAGTATTGATAGTCTTTTTAAAAAACAAATTGGGCTTAGGAGTATTACAAATGTTTCGCTTCTAAGCTCTGGGAATGCAAACTCTTATACAATGTATCCAAACCTAAGTATTACAGGCGACCCAACGATTTGGAATGATACGAAGCAACTAAGCCTTAATCAAACCTTTATTTATACCTTACACCCGAAATTTGATTTGCTTGTTTCGGGTAATGGAAGCTATGCGAGACAAGAATATACAAACTTTTTCACAGGTGAATATTCTCATAATAACAAATGGTCGTTTAATTCCTTGTGGCTTGGGTTAATCTATACTTTTAATAGTGTTGCGGATTTTGTGCCACAGATTAGCTTTCAAAGTGCAGTGGTGCAGAGGGAGACTTTCGTCAATGAGGATAAAAACTTCTACCTTAAATCCCAAAATCTACAAGCAACTTTGAGAGGATACAGCGACCCTGTGGTTTATGGAATCTATGGGGGATTTGGCTATAATGCAAAGAGGAAGTTTGAGTTTGCAAAGGTAGAATATGGAAACAGCTTTTATGTAGGCGGGGATTTGTCTATTATTTTAAGTCCCAAGATTACTTTAGACTTGGGGGCAGAGCAGAGATTCCAAACAGAGCAAAAGATTAATGGGTACCAAAACTCCGAGATTCGCTCTATCCCCACGCTAAGCATAGGTTCTACTTATAGTGTAAATTCTGATACCGCAGTTTCTCTTAGTGCCTCTTTGGGTGGGAGTTCCGCTGCACCTGATGCTATCTTTGGTCTCACTTTGTGGCAGAAGTTTTAAGGGGATTACTTAAAGTAACAAAGGAGAGATTTAAAAATCAATGAATCAAAAAATAAAGATAAATTTAACCTTTAATCATTATAATGAAGTGTTCATAATCTAAATTTAAGAAAAACGAATGAAAACAAAAAAGATTTTAGGCATTCTTGCAATCTTAGGATTCCTTTCTACCACAACCTTTGCAGAGGACTTTTTAGCAAAATTAACCAATGGTGCAATAAGTGATACGAGTGAGGGCGTAAGACTTCTAAGCGCAGAGGAGGAAAGAGGAGTTGTAGGGGGAGTTTATACCTATGAGAGAGGTCAAGACAAAAGAATCTCAAATTATGGTGCAACGATGAGATATACTGTATATGGACAGCTTAATCTTACAAGGGATAACTTAAATGAAAAAGACAAAATGGCTGTATTGCGCTATGAAAGAGATACTTATAATAAAGGACAATTTGCAGGCTCTAGCAAAGCAGAAAAGTTAGGTAATGCCATTGGGGTTACTTGGGGGAAAGTCAGCGGAGTTTATGTTGAATCTATTTATAACTACTCCAAAAGCGTTTCTTGGAATAATAGATATACCTATTAATGTATTATATACTTTAGAGGGTAGTAATAAGCGTTATCAAGCCTACACAAAAGAAGCAAAAAATGTAGCAAATTTTTATCAATTTTGGGCAAAAAATGCACTAGATTCTAGGAGAAATTATGCGGATAGAAAATAAAGTAGAGCATTTAAACACTTTTGCAAACAATGCAATCAAAAGCAAGGAATCCAATCATTCCTTTGCGGCAATGCTTAATCAATATTCTAACAATTCTCAAGCAATAAATCAAAAAGCAGAGGTAGAGTCTCTAGGTGTTTTTGATTTTAGTTTATTATTGCATAAAAATGTATCCAAGCAAATCAAAGAGACTAAAGAGGAAACAGAATCCAAAATTAGACAATTAGAAGAAGAGCTTTTACAAGTTAAACAAATCCAAGTCCCCACAAGAAATTTACCTGATAAGCCTTTGGAGATATTGGATAAAGCTTGGGAAATCCACAATGCTAAAAACTCTCAAATCCTTAAAATCCAAAAAGAAATTGCCTTTTAAAATAAAAGCGCATTTGGATATTCTTTGGACGAACAGGGTTTTATGGGAGAGGATTTTAATGCTGCTGCTGGGATTCCGCTAGATTACAAGATTCATTACGATACATTAGAGAACATTTATCAAAAAACTATGCTGACAGATTCCATTAGCATACCAGCGGCTTATTCGCAAGTAGATTTTATGCAGACAGCTAAAAACGCCTTTGAATCTTTTAAAAACTTCTATGGCGAGGATTTCACAAAAAGCAATAAAATGCTCTCAAAAGAGGAAATCAATACTTTACCTAAAGGATTCTTTACAGATTATGGTTATCAAAATGTTTTTGCATTAATTCCCACAGAGGAAATGCTCACTCAAATTTATAGTTGGCAGTCATAAACTAGGCATTACAACGCCTAGATTCATTGATTTTTCCACAAAAAATATAGAAAATTATATCTTGTCAAACTTTATACAAGGAGATAAAATCTCGCTTGATGGAATGTTTAATGAGTATTAAGTAGAAATTTTAGCTATTTTAAAGAAGCGGAATATTCACAAGAATGGCTGATTATCAAGCGTATAATAATAAAATCACAGGGCGTAGCGCAACGAACAATACCTTCAACAACTACCTTATTCATTACGACACAGACCAAAGATTCTGGGATTTGTTAAATGGTAAAATCTCTGTGGAATCCCATTTGCAAGAGTTGATAGATTTAGGTTATACGCATAATAATACGATTGTTTGGGACGAGGATAGAGAGCAGTTTGCAAACTTTTTAACACATTTCCTTAAAGTCTTTCAAGAGATTTTAGATTTTCATTCTCTTAATGTTTAAGAACTTCAAACACTAAGCAAACAAGAATCTTACAACACACAAGCCAAACAAACACTTCAAGATTCTAAGGAATCCAAAGATTCCAAACCCTACGAATCCCAAACCAAGCAAGAAAAGATGAATACCTTTTTGAATCATTTGTTAAAGGGGTAGGGTAAGCGGGGGAATCCGCCTAGCTACTGCAAGCAGACTTGCCATTATCCACAGGTTGAATCGCGCTGTTATCTGCTAATTTTTTAGCATTGACTTCCTCTATAAACTCCCATAATTCTTTGGCAGCCTTTAGATATTCTTTAGCAGATTTAGAATCTGGCTTGAAATATACGATTGGCTTGCCATTGTCGCCACCCTCACGCACGATAGGTTCAATAGGAATCTGCGCAAGAGTTCTTGTGTCAAAGTCTTTGGCAACTTGTTCTGTTGTGCCTTTGCCAAAAATATCGTATTCTGTGCCACAACCCGGACAAATAAAGCCACTCATATTTTCTATAATCCCAGCAACAGGAATCTTAAGTTTTAAAAACATATCCAACGCCCTAGCACCATCATCAAGCGCAACTCTTTGTGGGGTAGAAACAGAGATTCCAGCTGTTACAGGAACGCTTTGTGCGAGAGTGAGTTGCGCATCACCTGTGCCCGGAGGCATATCTATCACCATTATATCCAAATCCCCCCACAAAACATCACTTAACATTTGTTCAATTGCACGAATAATCATCGGTCCCCGCCAAATCAGGCTTTGCCCCTCATCATAAAGCACTCCCATAGAAATCATTTCAATGCCAAAAGCTTGCAATGGAATCAGTTTTTTAAGGTTTGGATCAACTTCGGGTTTTTCTTTTTCTAATCCAAGCATTCTTGGCACATTGGGTCCATAAATATCCGCATCTAGCAATGCAACTTTTTTGCCTTGCATTGCCAAAGCAATTGCTAAATTAACACTTGTAGTGGATTTGCCCACGCCCCCTTTACCACTACTTACCATTACAAAGTTTTTAATCTGTGGAGCAAGATTTTTTGTTCCTTGTGGTTTGGATTCCGCTTGTGGTTTAGGTTGCTTGATGTCCAAATTAATCTTTGTAATTCCTCGTGCATTGAGCTTTTGTGTAATGGAATCTTTGAGTTTTTGTGCTACTTCAGCGGACGCAGAGGGAATCTCCACGCGCAAAGCAACAGAATCGCCCTCTACTAGCATTTCCTTAACAAAGCCAAATGTTACAATATCTTTTTCAAAATTTGGGTAGATTACCTCTTTTAATAAATTAACGAGTTGTTCTTGATTCACACATTTTCCTTTTCTTGATGTTGTTCTACGATTTCTTGTGAAATCTTATAGCTGCAAAATTTTGGTCCGCACATTGAGCAGAATTTCGCATCTTTAAATACCTCTTGTGGCAGACTCTCATCGTGATATTCACGCGCTCTATCTGGGTCAAGGGCAAGTTCAAATTGTCTATTCCAATCAAAATTATACCGCGCATTGCTCATTGCGTCATCTCTGATTCTTGCATTTGTGCGCCCACGCGCAATATCCGCTGCGTGTGCTGCGATTTTATAAGCAATGATTCCCTCACGCACATCTTTTGCATTCGGTAGCCCTAAATGCTCCTTAGGGGTAACATAACATAGCATTGCAACACCTTTCCAAGCGGCAATAGCCGCACCAATGGCTGAAGCGATATGGTCATACCCCGCAGCAATATCTGTAACAAGCGGTCCTAAAACATAAAAAGGTGCCTCGTGGCAAAGCTCCTTTTGCAACTCTACATTGCGTTCAATTTCATTCATTGGCGTATGTCCCGGTCCCTCTATCATCACTTGCACATCTTTTTCGTAAGCTCTTGCGGCTAATTCGCCCATTACTCTTAGCTCTTCAAGCTGGGCTTCATCACTAGAATCCGCTAGACAACCCGGACGCAAGGAATCCCCAAGACTTAAAGAGACATCGTAACGTTGGCAAATATCTAAAATGTCATCAAAGGCTTCATAAAAGGGATTTTGTTTGTGATAATGCAACATCCAAGAAGCCATTAAGCTACCACCACGACTGACAATGCCCATTTTACGTTTGGATAGTTTTGGCATATGTTCTAGGAGGAATCCGCAATGGATTGTGAAATAACTTACGCCTTGCCTTGCCTGTCTCTCCATTACTTCTAGCATAGTGTCAATATCTAGCGCATTAATGTCGTTTTTCACATCGTGTAGAATCTGATAGATTGGCACTGTGCCAATCGGCACACTAGAGCTTTGGATTACTGCTTCTCTGATAGAATCTAAATCTCCCCCTGTGCTTAAATCCATAATCGTATCCGCTCCATATTTAATGGAAATTAGTGTTTTTTGCACTTCCTCTTCAATAGAACTTGCAAGTGCAGAACTACCGATATTAGAATTAATCTTAGTGCGCGTTGCGATTCCAATTCCCATTGGTTCTAAATTCGTGTGATTTATGTTTGCAGGTATTATAAGCCGCCCTTTCTCCACTTCTTTACGCACGATTTCGGGACTTAAATGCTCAAGATTGGCGACATATTCCATTTCTTGCGTGATGACACCCTTTTTTGCATAGCGTAATTGCGTTTTGATTTTATCTTTTTCTCTTGCTTTTATCCATGCTTTTCGCATAGAATCTCCTTTGGAAGTTTGAATTCATCATTAGATTCTAAATCTTTAGTTGTAAAAGATATAAAATATCAAAATAAAAATAAAATTTAGCTTTTTTTGTAGATTTTATGGCAAAAACCTCGCAAATCATTGCAAAATCAAGTGATAATGTTTAGAAATAGAATTTATTTTGCAAGCCAAATTTTAGCGATTTTTTCTAGTTTTTCCACGCTATCACTTGCATAGAAAGTTACTTTTGGAGGATTCTCAAAAGACTTTAAAATATAAGAGTTTTGCAGGTATTCCATAATGGCTTCTCCCGAATGAATGAGCAAGGGGTTGTGATGATAATAATGTGAAATGGAATCTGCAATTAAAGGGAAATGTGTGCAGCCTAAAATAATGGCTTCTGGCGTTTGGGAATAGAGGGTAAAGTAATGTTTCATTGTTGATTTCAAGATTTCACCCTCAAAAATGCCTTCTTCCACAATAGGAACAAAAAGGCTAGTGGCAAGCCCAAAAGTGTTATGATAACCCTCAAATGCTAAAAGCTCACTATAAAGCTTGCTTTGAATCGTCGCTTTTGTGCCTAAAATCAAGATTTTGGAAGCTTTATTGGGGATTTTATTTTTAAGTGCTAAAACTCCCGGCTCAATCACACCAACAATAGGATAGGGTGCAACTGCTTGCATAGCTTTCAAGCCATAAGCACTCACGGTGTTGCAAGCAATAACAAGTAAATCCAAATCAAAAGTTTTAAAAAATTCTAGTGCTTCTAGGGAATATTGTGCAATAGTTTCTGCGCTGCGCACACCATAGGGGACACGTGCAGTATCTCCATAATAGATGATTTCGCTGAAGTTGTGGGAATGGATAAGACTTTTTAGGACACTTATACCCCCTGCGCCGCTATCAAATACACCAATTCTTTGTGGAATCATATTTTAATCTTTTGCATCGTTATTCATCATATTTAAAAATTCTTCATTGTCTTTGGATTTTTGCATTTGGGAATAAAGAAAAGTCAGAGCGTCAATCTCATTATTCATTTGATGAATCGCATTGCGCAATACCCAAACTTTTTGTAATTTGTCGCTACCTAAGAGTAATTCTTCTTTGCGTGTGCCACTTTTTAGAATATCCATTGCGGGATAAATTCTGCGCTCTGCAATATGACGCGCCAAGACAATTTCACTATTTCCTGTGCCTTTAAATTCCTCAAAAATCACTTCGTCCATTCTAGAGCCTGTTTCAATCAGTGCAGTTGCGATAATCGTTAGACTTCCGCCCTGTTCAATATTTCTTGCTGCTCCAAAGAATCGTTTGGGTTTGTGCAAGGCGTTTGCATCAACCCCACCACTAAGCACTTTACCGCTGCTAGGTGTAGCAGTGTTATAAGCTCTTGCAAGACGCGTAATGGAATCTAGTAAAATCACGACATCTTTGCCCATTTCTACCATTCTTTTTGCTTTCTCTACGACAAGTTCTGCTACGCGCGTATGGTTGTTGGCGGGCATATCAAAGGTGGAGCTATAAACTTCACCTTTCACACTTCTTTCCATATCAGTAACTTCCTCTGGACGTTCATCTACGAGTAAGACGATCAATTCTACCTCTGGGTGATTTTGGGTGATTCCATAGGCAAGCTCTTTCATTAGCTCTGTTTTACCCGTTCTTGGAGGTGCGACAATCAATGCACGTTGTCCTTTTCCAATAGGAGCAAATAAATCCAACATTCTACCTGTGATTTTAAAGCTATTGTATTCTAATTTGATTTGTTCGGTTGGAAAGAGAGGCGTAAGATTATCAAAAAGTGGGCGATTTTTCATCTCCTCTGGAGATTGATAATTGATTGCTTCTACCTTTAAAAGGGCATAATATCTTTCTTGGTCTTTTGGAGAGCGAACTTGTCCTGTGATAATATCTCCATTTCTTAGAGTAAATCTACGAATCTGTGTGCTACTTACATAAGCATCATTTTGCGAGCCGGAGAAATTTTCATCAATGGCACGTAAGAATCCATACCCCTCACTTGTAATCTCTAAGATTCCTGTAAATAGGATAAATCCACCCTTGCTAACTTGTGTTTTTAAAATCTCAAAAATCAAATCTTGACGCAAAAATTCTTGTGGATTTTCAATACCCAAAGATTTTGCGATTTCTGCAAGTTTATTAATGGATTTTGCGCGTAAATCTTCAATCGTATAGCCCTCAACGGGTGTATGAGTGCGGGTTTTGTGTTCTTTTTTGTTTGAATTGTTTTCGCTCATTTGTCGCCTTAATTTTGTTTAGGATTCCTTGCAAAGAGGTTTCTTGAAAAATTTAAAAATTGTGGAAAAACGGATGTTAAAATCCCTGAAGTCCTTTATGCAGTTCCTTATAACTTCTCTTTGAATGAAGTGATGAGAAAATTTTAATCTAAAAAGATAAACTTGTCAAGATTTAATGTGTTAAATTTCATTGAAAAACACAAGTTGAAAACTTTGATAACTTGAGATAAAAAGTAGAATCCCAAAAAGAATAAAAACGATTCCACAAATTTTATCAATTTTATCAAAAAATGTGTTGTTGATGAATTTTCTAAAAAATACACCCAGCATAATCACAAGAATAAAAGTAAAAAATAATCCACAGAGCAAGACTAAAAGACTAATCTCTAAATATTGATTCATAAAAGGTGTAATAATAACAGCAAAAAAGAGGATAGCTTTGGGATTGGAGAGATTCAGTAAAAACCCTTTGAGAATAAAATCATAAAAGAAAGTTTTGCTTGTTTGTAAATGTAAATGAAAATCAATGGTATTTTTCGGTTTTCTTAAAAGCGCAAAAGCAACATAAAATAAATAGAATCCACCAATACAGCTTAGGATTCCTTGAGATAACGCACCATTTATCAGATGGGCAAAGCCAAAATAAATCAAACTGATAAAAACAAGCCAACCACAAAAAATGCCAAATAAGCTAGAAAAACCAGCCTTAGTGCCAAAACTAATGGTGTTTCTAAGCACAAACAAAATATCCGGTCCAGGTGTCAAAGCACCAATGAAACCGACAATAAAAAGCGTGCTAAGTTCTAAGATTAGAGATTCCATTAAAAGTAAGGGAAGTTTTTTGGAATCTTTGAGCTACTATCGTGCATAATGAGTGTTTCTAAAACCGCCATACGAATTGCGACACCATTTGTTACTTGTTCTAATATTTTACAGCGTGGGTCTTTTAGCATTGCATCACTAATATCAATATTGCGATGCACAGGTCCGGGGTGTAACAAGATAATATCGCGATTACCAAAAATTTCTTGCGTAATACAATAATCACTTGCATAGTCTTTTAAGCTTGAATATATCGGGCAATCGTGCCGCTCTGTTTGTGTGCGCAAACTCATCACTGCATCAACTTCATCAATGACTTCTTTTAAAAATAAGCAATGGCGCAAGGAAGTTTTCGGAATAAAATGCGGAGGACCTACCAAAATCACTTCCATTCCAAATCTGCCTAAAAGTTCAATGTTGCTATTAGCCACACGCGAATTACGAATATCACCCACAATCGCAATTTTTTTACCCTCTAGGTTGCCCAAATGTTTGCGTAAGGTAAGCAAATCTAAAAGTGCTTGTGTTGGGTGCGCGTGCGCGCCATCGCCTCCATTGATAATAGAGCAAGAAACATATTGAGAAAGAATGTTTGGCACGCCAGAGTTTCTATGTCGGACGATAATTGCGCTTGGATTCATTGCATTGAGATTTGCTGCGGTGTCAAAAAGCGTTTCTCCTTTTGCAGTAGAGCTACGAGAGACATCTAAACGCACCACACTTCCACCTAATCTTTTAGTTGCAACTTCAAAGCTAGAGAGCGTGCGGGTAGAGTTTTCAAAAAAGATTGTAATAATAATATGCCCATTTAAGCTATTTCTAGGTTTAGATTCTAAAAAGCTTTGAGCTAAATCCAAAATTTGTTCCACTTCGTTTTTATTAAAGTCTTTAGTTTCTAAGAGATGTCGCGCCATAATCCAACCTCGCAAGTCTTTATAAAGTCTAAACAATAAAATTATAAATTTATTTTGCTTTAAGTTTCCTTTGCGGTTATATTATTTGGAGTAAGATTATGCTAAAATGCGAAAGTTTTATGAATTTCAAAGGTAATCTTGATGAATATAGCAATGATTGGCACAGGATATGTGGGATTAGTAAGCGGGACTTGTTTTGCCGAAATGGGAAATAGAGTTGTTTGTGTAGATGTGGTAGAATCCAAAATTGCACAACTCAAATCCGGTGAGATTCCTATTTATGAGCCGGGTTTAGAAGAACTTGTAAATAAAAACTATCAAAATGGTAATTTATATTTCACTACTTCCTTACAAGAGGCATTAAAAAATTGTGAAATTGTATTTATCGCAGTAGGCACACCTATGGGTGAAGATGGCAGTGCGGATTTACAATATGTGCTTCAAGCCGCAAAAGAAATTGGCGAAACAATGGAATCGCAACTTATTGTCGTAGATAAATCCACCGTTCCAGTTGGCACTGCACAAAAGGTTCAAGTAACGATTAATGAAGCGCTTAAAGCACGTAAGAAAAAGATTCCATTTGGAGTTGCAAGCAATCCAGAGTTTTTAAAGGAGGGAGATGCGATTAATGATTTTCTTAAGCCAGACCGCGTTGTCATTGGTGCAGAGGAAGAGTGGGTAAAGGAGCGTTTAAAAGAGCTTTACGCTCCTTTTTGCCGTAGTCGCGACAGATTTATTGTAATGGATATTAAAAGCGCAGAGATGACAAAGTATGCAGCAAACGCAATGCTAGCAACGAAAATTAGTTTTATCAATGAGATTGCAAATATTTGCGAGGCGGTGGGCGCAAATGTAAATGATGTTCGTGTTGGAATCGGGAGTGATAAGCGCATAGGATATAATTTTATTTATCCGGGTTGTGGCTATGGGGGGAGTTGTTTTCCAAAAGATGTAAAAGCTTTATCAAGAATTGCATTAGAAAATGGAATGAATCCTAAGGTGATTTGCGCAGTAGAACAAGTCAATTATGAGCAAAAGCGAATCTTGGGTAAAAAAATCGTGCAGCATTTTGGCAATGATTTAAGTGAAAGGCAAATTTGTGTTTGGGGGCTTAGTTTCAAGCCAGAAACAGACGATATGCGTGAGGCAACTTCTATTGTTCTCATTAATGAATTAATTGCACGCGGTGCGGTGGTAAAAGCATATGACCCTAAGGCAATGCAAGAAGCGCAGCAATTTTATCTCAAAGGGATTCCAAATATTTTATATGCCAAAAACAAATATGACGCATTAGAAAATTGTGATTGTCTCGTGCTAGTTACAGAATGGAAAGAGTTTAGAAGTCCGGATTTTTTGGAAATCAAAGAGCGTTTGAAAACACCTATCATTTTTGATGGACGCAATCAATACAATGCCAAAAGACTTAAAGAGCTCGGCTTTACTTATTATGAAATCGGTGTTCAATTATGTGTCTAAAGCATTTGTTGCGATTCTTTTTTGGTGGAATCTTAATCGGTATTTTATTGATTTTGAATGGTTGCACTAAAATGGAATCTTTGAAATCTAAATTAATTCCCTCTAAACCTGAAGAATCTTATATTCAAGCAACACGCAAAAGTGAGCTAGTCTTTGATGAGATTACGCGGATTGTTTTAATTGCGGTGCATTTAAATTCCTATGATGAGAAAAATTATCTACACGAAAATGGAGAAGTATTTTTTGTAGATGTGTATCAAAGCGAGCAGAATTCCTTAGGATTCTTGGAAAACGGCTATCATTTGACTTTAAGCAATGGAGAATCCCCAATAAAAATTACCCGACTGCAAAGCAAAGATTTACAGGGGTTAATGAAGCAAAATGCTATGCGTTGGGGGGAATACTATTTGGTTAAATTTGCGCCGCAAAATAAACGCATACAAGATAGTTTAACACTCGTGTTAAGCCACCCAAAATTTGGTGAAAATTTCTTAAAATTTGGCTTTAAAGGCTTAAGTAAAGAGGATTTAAAAGGAAAGTAATTGCAAGATTTGCAAACTATACAAAAAATACGATTGGATATTGCTTGTGTGAAATTAGGTTTATGTGAATCACGCAACAAGGCACAAAGTCTCATCAAAAAGGGTAAAGTTTGCGTGAATGATAAAGTATGCAAGAGGGTTTCTTGTGAAGTTTCCTCTTGCGATTCCATTTCCTTTTTAGAATCTTTGTGCTTTGTGAGTCGTGCAGGGGAGAAACTGCATTGTTTCTTGGAATCCAATCCCTACTTAAAGCAGAATTTTCATCGGTTGAATGCCCTAGACATAGGCGCAAGCACGGGCGGATTTAGCGAAGTGTTGTTAAGATTAGGTGTGGAATCTCTCGTGTGCGTAGATGTGGGGAGCAATCAGCTGCATAAGAGTTTAAGAGAGAATCCGCGCGTGAGATTCTATGAGCGCACAGATATTCGTAATTTTGCGAGAGAAAATCAAGCATTGCAAACTTTTCCGCTTGTGGTTTGCGATGTTTCTTTTATTTCTATCAAGGATATTTTAAGTGCAATCAAGGCATTAGCAAGTGGGCTTTTGATTTTGCTTTTTAAACCACAATTTGAAGTGGGAGTGGAAGCAAAACGCAATAAAAAGGGCGTGTTAATGGAATCAAAAAGCGCGAAAGTAGCATTAGAGCAGACACTTGCGCTTTTGGAAAATAAGGGCTTTAGGATTCTAGTTTGTGAGGAATCTAAAGTGAGAGGAAAGGAAGGAAATGTTGAGTTTTTTATCGCTTGCCAAACAGCCAAGCCTAGCGCGTAATATCACAAGTCTTGCGCTTGGGAAATTTGATGGAATGCACAGCGCACACCAAGTTCTTTTTGAAAAATTAGGCGATAAAGGCGCGATTTTGTGCATTGAAAACAATCAAGGCGAGTTACTACCTCAAAAATATCGCGCATTTTATGCTTCCTATCCGATTTTTTCACTACCTTTAGAATATGTCCGCAGCAAAAGCGACAAGGAGTTTGTAGAGTTTTTGTTGGAGATTCTGCCTAATTTAGAATGTTTGGTTGTAGGATATGATTTTCGTTTTGGCAAGGAGCGGCATTACTATACTTTTGACTTGCAAAAGAGATTTCAAGGGAGAGTAATTGTGGTTGATGAGGTGTTTTATAAAAAACTCTCTGTGCATAGCGGGTTAATCAAAGAGTTGTTGATTAATGGTAATTTAAAGCAGGCAAACAAACTGCTAGGGCGTCCCTTTGAGATTCGCGGTGGAATCGTGCGGGGGCAGGGGATTGGTGCAAAGGAACTTGTCGCGACCATTAACCTGCAAAACGATGGATTTTTGCTCCCAAAGGAGGGAGTGTATGCGGGGTTTGTGCAATTAGGCGCACAAAGTGCGGAATCCCTAAAATATCCCGCAGTAATTTTCATCGGTAATCGTCTAAGCACGGATAAATCTTTTGCGATTGAGGGGCATTTGCTTGGAATGAAGCTAGAGGTGCAGCAAAAGGAAGCGGGATTCTTTCTTGTGAAATACTTGCGCGAAAACAAGCATTTTGAGCATTTAAGCGAGTTAAAAGAGCAGATTCAGCGAGATATTCAACGGGCTTATAAGGCTTTGAAATGTGAAAATAGAGAATCCAAAGAGAATGTGGAGAATGCAAGCGATACAAATAAGAGATTCCAAAGTCGCAATAAAGTCATAGAATCGCAAACGCCAAAGGAATAAACAATGGATAAGATTTTTACAGAGAATCCTCAAAAACAATTTGAATTTGACGCTAAAGTTGCGGGCGTGTTTGATGATATGGTAAGCCGTTCAATCCCTTATTATAAGGAAGTTTTAGGGCTTTGTGCAGATTTTACGTTAATGTATTTAAAGCCCGATTCTACCTTGCTAGATTTAGGCACAAGCACAGGGGCAATGCTCGTGGAAATAGCTTCTAAGGCGGAGTTTCCGCTGAATCTCTATGGAATAGATAATGCAGAATCTATGTTAGAGATAGCACAGAATAAATTAAGTGCGTATGAAATGTGTGCAAACCTCATCTGTGGCGATATTTTGGAAGTAGATTTTCCTAAAAGTGATGTGGTAATAGCGAATTACACTTTGCAATTTATCCGCCCGCTTCAGCGCGAAAAGTTGGTGCAAAAGATTTATGATTGTCTCAATCCTAAGGGTGTTTTCATCGTCTCTGAAAAGGTAATGGTGGAGCATAAAGAGCTAGATTTTAAGATGATTCAATATTATTTAGCAAACAAAAAGAAGCAGGGATATAGTGATTTTGAGATTGCTAAAAAGCGTGAGGCGTTGGAGAATGTGCTTGTGCCTTATAGTGAGGCAGAGAATCGCGCAATGTTTTTAAACGCGGGATTTTCTTGCGTGGAGACGCTTTTCCGCTGGGTAAATTTTGCGAGTTTTATTGTGATGAAGGGGTAGGAATGGTGAAAGAATATTTTTATTCAAAGGGGAATGAGAATGTTAAACAAAGATGAAATAAAAACCTTGAAAGAAATAGAATCTAAATACTATATGCAACCTATGATTGTAAAAATCAATGTGGATATTTCTACTAAAACATTGAGTTTGCAAGAAATTTTTAATCATCTCTATGGTTATCTTGTAGATTGCAAAGATGAGGTAGGGAATCTCATTCAAAAAAGAATCCAAAAAGGTGAGATTAAAGACGCTTCACAAGCGAGAAAAAGTATCGCTGGAAGTGCGTTTTCAAATCTCATTGTTTGGGTGTTTCTTAAAAATAAAGAACAAGGCAGCATAAAACAGAATATTTTTATTACTTCTAAAATTTCTTCTATTCCACAATGGCAAGATTTATTTTATATCAAAGTAGGAGAGGAGACACAAAAGCCTGATGTAGATTTAGTGATTTATAGTTTAGATTCTAATGCGAAATTGCATAAAAGTTTAATATTATCCCTTAAGACTTCTTTACGAGAGAGAGCTGGACAAACTTATAAGTGGAAGCTTTTAATGGAGATTGCCAACACAGAATCTAGTATTAAAGAAAAATATGATATTTCTTACAATCCTCCCATTTCACCGCTTGTATGTTTCGCTACTGTGAATTTTTATAATGAAATTAATAATCCTCAACATAGAGGAATGTTTAAATTTTTTGATTGTGCTTTTATTGGCAAAAATATACAAACGGGTGATTTTATTAAGCCCTTAAGTTATCTTATTGATTATATTGGCGAGAATCTTCAATGACACTTTTAGAAAAATCTTATCTTAATGCAGGATTTGTATCAGAATACAACCTTAAAGATTCTAAAGAACAATATCCAGCTATTTATAATTCCAAATACGACTTTTTAGGGCAGTCTTATGCATCAATGTATCCTAATTTGCATAAATATCCCGCAACAATGCTTCCTCAAATTGGGCTTGAATTGCTTAAGGAATTTAAAGCCAAGAAAAGTAATCTTTTAGACCCATTTTGTGGGAGCGGAAGCAGTTTTGTGAGTGGTTTAGAATATGGGATTAAGCATTTTATGGGTTTTGATTTAAATCCTCTAGCAATAATGATTTCAAAGGCGAGAATGTCTTATATAGAATATTCCTATCTTATTAAAGAAAAAGAGAAACTCTTGCATCACATAGAATCTAAAAATGAATCGCCTTTAGATTCTAATCCCCTAACAAATATCACAAATCTTGATTTTTGGATAGAGAAAAATGCACAGCGGGATTTAAAACTGATTTTTTCTTATCTTAAAAATTTAGAGGACAAAAGTGTGCAAAATCTCTTTATACTTGCTTTTAGCGAGACTTTGCGGGAATGTAGCTATACTCGCAATAATGAATTTAAACTCTTTAGAATGAAAGATTATGAAAATTATAAGCCCAATGTGTATGCTATTTTTACCAAAAATATAGAATCTCTCGTGAGAGATTATTTGCAGTTTTATCAACCCAAATTGCAAAAAATTAGTCTTCATCTTAGTAATACAAATTTTCAAAATTCAAAGCAAAAATTTGATACCTTGCTAACAAGCCCACCTTATGGGGATTCTAGAACCACTGTGGCGTATGGACAATTTAGCACTTTTATTAATGAGTGGCTAGGCTTTAAAGATCCCAGGAAGTTAGATTCTAAACTTATAGGTGGAATAAGGGCTAAAAAACTTTATGAGACAGGTTTAATTAAAGATTATATTTTGGAAATTTCTACAATAGATAAAAAAAGGGCTTTAGAAATTTCAAGTTTTTATTTTGATTTAGAATCTAGCATTCAAAACCTCATAGATTCTATAAATCTTGGTGGCAAAGTGTTTTTTATCGTGGGCAATCGTAGAGTAAAAAATATAGAACTTCCTACCGATAGATTTATCGCTGAAGTTTTTTGCAACAATGGCTTTACGCATTTACAAACCATTAAGCGAAAAATTTCTAACAAATCAATGCCACTTCAAAATTCCCCAACAAACAAAGCTGGGGTTCTCTCACGCACAATGAATGAGGAATACATTGTAATATGCAAGAAGAGGGATTTAGGAAAATGCAAAAATCATATAGAGATAAAATCGCAAATTGCAGAAATTAAATGATAAGGATTCCAATGCAAACAAACAAAACAAAGAGTATAGAGGTTTTAAAGCAGCTCATCACTTATCCCACAATCACGCCGCAAGAATGTGGAATCTACGCGTATATTAAAGAGATTTTACACGATTTTGAGGTTTTGGAGTTTGACAAAGAGAGAGTAAAGAATCTTTTTTTGTATAAGGATTTAAGTGCGCAAAATGCAGAATCTCATAGGAGCAAAAAAACACATTTGTGCTTTGCGGGGCATATTGATGTTGTGCCACCGGGCGAGGGTTGGGCGAGTGAGCCTTTTAGCCCCACCATAAAGGAGGGATTCCTCTATGGCAGGGGTGCGCAGGATATGAAAGCGGGGGTGGCGGCTTTTTTGTGTGCGATTCGGGAGTTTGTGGATTGTGTGGAATCGCAAAACTTACAAGCCTCTACTAAGGGCGCAAATGCGGAATCGCAAAACACAACAAGCGAAGTTTCAGACTATGGATTACCACAACTTGATGAATCAAGTCTTGCAACGACACAAGAGCAGGATTCTAGCGATTCTACAAGATTACAAGGCTTTAAGGGGATTTTATCGGTGCTTCTTACAAGCGATGAGGAGGGAGCGGCGATTTTTGGGACAAAATATACTTTAGAATGCCTTAAAGAGAGGGATTTGCTGCCTGATTTTGCAATCGTTGCCGAGCCTACAAGCGTGGCGAAATTTGGCGATATGATAAAAGTCGGAAGACGTGGCTCTATCAATGGAATCTTAAGAGTATTTGGCAAACAAGGGCATGTGGCGTATCCTAAAAAATGCGTGAATCCTGTGGAGCTGATTGCGCCCTACCTTTCACAAATCGCAGGATATGAGCTAGACAAAGGAAGTGCGGAGTTTGAGCCAAGTAAGCTTGTGATTACGGATATTCGCGGGGGGTTGGAAGTCGTGAATGTTACGCCTAATGACTTAAAAATAATGTTTAATGTGCGAAATTCTACGCAGACAAGTTTAGAGGATTTGCGCCAATATTTAGAAAACTTACTCTCCAAGATTCCGCATTCTTTGGAATTAAATCAAAGTTCTAAGCCTTTTTTGACAAACAAACAAAGCCGCATTGTGCAAAGAATCGCAAAGGTTTTAGAATCCAAAAACGGCTTTGCTCCGGAGTTTAGCACAAGTGGTGGCACAAGTGATGCGCGGTATTTTGCGGAATATGGAGTGAGCGTAGTGGAATGTGGCGTGTGCAACGATAGCATTCATTCCATTAACGAGCGTGTGCGTTTGAGTGAGGTAGAATCGCTCCAAAATGTTTTTTTGACTTTGTTAGCACAATGGAATCTCTAAAACAATATAAATGTGCCTTTGCGAGAAATGAACGTAGTAAATGACAAAGTAAGCCATAATCATATAAAATCTCGTCTGTAAAAGACGCAGTAGCAAATGCAAAACTTACCCGCAAGGACGCAGGTGAGTTATTTCTTTTGCTCTTGCTGTGCAAGCAATTTTTCAATTTCTGCGATTCGCTTGGAATCGTTTGGGTGAGTAGAGAGGAAGTCAGAAGGGTTTTTCTCGCCATTTTTTGACATTTTCTGCCAAAAGCTAATAGCGGCTTTGGGATTGTAACCTGCTTTTTGCATTAAAAGAATACCCGCTTTATCCGCTTCTAGCTCGTGAGAACGACTAAAAGGCAACATTACGCCTACATTGCTTCCTATGCTGTAAGCTTGATTGAAAAGATTGCTATATCCAGGTGCTGCAGAACCTATGATAACCCCCAATAATCCCCCTCCGATTTGTTGAAGCGTCTGCATACTCATTCGTTCTGCTCCGTGTCGCAGAATCGTGTGGGCAATCTCGTGAGATAATACGACAGCAAGTTCATCATCACTTGCAACAAGGGGCATTAATCCTGTATAAACAAACACCTTACCCCCAGGCAAACAAAAGGCATTAACTTGCTCGTCCTCTAAAAGATAAAATTCCCAAACAAAATCCGGACGCTCCGCGACATCTGCGATTCTTTGTCCAACGCGCTGAATCATTTGTGCTTGTTTTTGGTTATTGCTGACTTTGGATTGTTGTAAAACTTGTTTTGCACTTTGTTCTCCTAATGCGATTTCTTCTTGGCTATTCAAAAGCATTAATTGCGAACGATTTGTAAGAGCAGTAGAAGAGCAGGCACTAAAAGACATGCAAGCTATCAAAGCAATGAAACTGCACAATAAATGTTTTCTCATAAATTCTCCTTAGTGCAATTTGTGAAATATTGAAATATATTGTATAAAAATTCTGCTAAAATTAAATAAAGACTTAATATTTGATTGAATTTGATTTAAATCGGATTTATTTTTGAGAAAAAATTGTAGAATTACTCTTGAAATCAAATGATTAAAAGGCGGAATTTGAATGCCAAGTCTGCAAAATAAGGAGAAATAATGTTTATTTTAAATAATCTAAAAGTTGGGGTTAAATTAATTTGCTTGATGTTAATTCCTCTGATTACCCTAATTGCCTTTTCGCTTGTTTTAGTCAGCGAACGTTATCGGATTGCACAGGAATCTGCGTTGCTAAAGCATGGTGTAACATTAGCAACTAAGATTTCTCTCGTGATTCACGAATTGCAAAAAGAGCGCGGAACTTCGGCTGGATTTTTGGGTTCAAAAGGTCAAGACTTCAAAGAGGCTCTACAAAATCAACGAAAATTAAGCGACGAAAAAATCAAAGAATTGCACGATTTTTTGCAGGAGTTTAATTTGCAAACTTATCCAAAAAATATTCAAGATTCTTTAAAAATTTCTCTTGATAGAATGGGGCAAATCAATGGGATTCGGCAGGGAGTGGATTCCTTAAATGTTAAAGTGGGAGATATTTTGGGTTATTACACAGGCACGATTGCTTCTAATATTCAATCCATTGTGGAAATTATCAATATTAGCACAAATGACCAAATCACAAGGAATCTCCTCGCCTATGTGAATTTTTTGAATGCAAAAGAAAATGCAGGACAAGAACGCGCCGTGCTTTCTAATACCTTTGGAGCGGATAAGTTTGCAGCAGGTATTTATAATCGTTTTATCGCTTTAACGATTGCGCAAAATATTTTCTTAGAAGATTTTAAACGTTATGCAAGTAGCGGAGATTATCAGTATTATCTTAAAATAACTGAAGATAAGAGTTTTTCTGAAGTGGAAAGAATGCGTAAAATTGCAATGGAACATTTTATAGATGGGGGATTTGGGGTTAAAGCAACTTATTGGTTTGGCACTATTACACAGAAAATCAATCTACTAAAAAATGTTGAAGATAGATTAGCAAAAGGCTTAATGGAACAAATTACAAAGATTGAAAAAGCAAATTTTTTTAGCTTTTGGTTTATGCTTAGTATTGCAAGTGTTGTAGTAATCCTTACTTTGGTAGTAGGTTATTTGATTGCGCATAGTATTACCTTTAGGATTCGTTTAATGCGAAAATATCTAGTTGAATTAAAGAATACAAAAGACATCAGTAAAAAATTTGTGGTTACAAAAAGTTCCGATGAAATAGGCGTAATCCAACAAGCAATGAATGATTTTCTTGAGGCAATTCGGCAAATTTTCTTACAATTAGCTCCACAAAGCAAAGAAAATTTGCAAACTTCCAAGAATTTGCTTGATAGTGCTAAAGAAGTTTCAGGACGCACACAAGAGGGGTTTGAGTTGTCCAATCAGACGGAAATAACTGGTAAAGAAGTAGGGAAAAAGCTAGAGGATAATATCCAAAAAACCAATGCGACAATGCACGATGTGCTTGCGGCAAAAGAGGAATTAGACAATGCGTCCCATACGATTGCGAATTTCACCCAAAACATCTCACAAGACGCACAAATGCAAGAAGATTTGGTGCATAATGTTTCTTTGCTAGACAAAGAAGCGCAAAATATTAAAGGAATCTTAGGCGCGATTGATGATATTGCCTCGCAAACGAATCTTTTGGCTTTGAATGCTGCGATTGAAGCGGCGCGTGCGGGAGAACACGGCAGAGGATTCGCTGTGGTGGCTGATGAAGTGCGACAACTTGCAGAAAGGACGCAAAAGTCTCTTAACGAGATTGACGCAATTATCAATACAATCGTGCAGTCTATCAGCGGAGTAAGTAGTCAAATTACACAAAATGCAAAAAGCTTTTATCATATTGTAGAAGAATCACAAAGTATTCAAGAAACAATTTCCTCTGTGGTAGAAAAAATCAAAATTATCAGCACTCTAGCGCAAGAAACGATTGACAGCTCTTCAGTGCTAAGTAAGGATACTGAAATGCTTTTAGAAAACAATAAAACGCTTAATCAAAATCTTCAAGGAATCGCAAGTGAGATGAATAGAATCTCATCAGTTTCTAATGAGTTAGAAAGCCGAGCGGTAGAAATGGAGAATAAAATTAATGAATTTAGGTTCTAAAAAGGATTTGCTTGAAAGATATTTTTGAAAAATTAATGTGGAATGCGCGGCTTTTTATTATTTTAGCCGTCATTTTATCTCTTGTTGGTTCTATTTTATTGTTTATCGTTGCGAGTGTAGATATACTCAAAGTCGCAAAGCAAACCTATTTGTATTATATTGGTTCATTGGGGGCAGACGCGGATATTCATCATCTTTTGCTAAATGTAATTATTATGGCAGTGGATTTGTATTTGATTGCAGTGGTGCTGTTGATTTTTTCCTTTGGGCTTTATGAATTGTTTATCGCAAAGATTCAAATTAAAGATGAAAATAATTCCAAAGTGCTAGAGATTCATACCCTAGACCAATTAAAAGATAAGCTCGCAAAAGTCATCGTAATGGCTTTGATTGTAGCATTTTTCTCTAAAGTGCTGAATATGGGAATGAAAAATACGCAAGATATGCTGTTTTTTGCGATTTCTATTTTGGCACTTGCTGTGGGATTGTATTTTCTGCACAAAGACTCTAAGCATTAAAAGGCATTTAATGTATAAATTGTTTCAATTTTACCTTGAGATTCTATTTAAAAGCGGAATCGTAATGCTGTTTTTCGCAACTTTTGCAAATGCGCAATCCTTGAAAGAAATCCAATCTTTTAGCGCGGATTTTACACAAACTTTGTATTCCTTTGAAGAGAATGCACAAAATCAAATTGTCTATAAAGGCAAAATCCAAGCACTTGCACCTGCAAGTGTGCGGTGGAGTTATACTAGCCCGATTCCTAAAGAGATTTTTATCCAAGAGGGAACAATGATTATCTATGAGCCGAAGTTAAAACAAGCAATTTTTACGCGACTACAAGAAAATATGAATTTGCTTTATTTACTGCAAAATGCGCAAAAAATTACAGAAAATCACTACGAGGCAGTGATTTTGAAGCAAAAATATGATTTATATTTGGAGAATGGAATCCCAAAACAAATTAGTTTCAAGGATTCTTTAAACAATAAAATTGAAATTTTATTTGAGAATATCAAAGTCAATTCCACAATAGAATCTCATATTTTTGACTTTCAACCAAAAAGTGAAATAGATATTATTTATAATTAAATGTGTAAAAAAATAGCAAATTTTAAAATTTTTGCAAAAATTTAAATTTTTTTTACACTTTTTTAAAAAAGTTCGTTAAAATAGATAGAATTTGATTTTTTTAAGGAGTATGTATGGGAACGATTACATTAATCAACAATGAAACAGGTGAAAAGTTTGATTTTGACCTTATTAACTGCACGCGCGGTCCTAAGGCAGTAGATTTTAGCAAATTATTCGAACGTGCGAATATTTTTTCTTACGACCCCGGGTATGGTTCAACCGCAGGTTGTGAATCCACAATTAGCTATATAGATGGTAAAAATGGGCAATTACTTTACAAAGGAATCCCAGTTGAAGAGATTGTTGAAAAATATAAATTTACAGATGTGGCAAAATTGCTTATCACAGGAGAAGCTCCAAAGAATGAACAAGAATCCAAAGAATTTGATTTAGAGTTGCGTCATAGAGCTTTTTTGCACGAGGGTTTGATTAATATCTTTAGCGCATTTCCTGATGGAGGACACCCTATGGCAAACTTAAGTTCTGCTGTTGCAGCACTTTCTACTTTCCATTTTGACCACAAGGAAATGGACGACGAGGAAGATTATCAAACAATGGCACGTAGAATCATCGCAAAAATTACGACTTTGGTTGCTTTTTCCTATCGTAATTCTATTGGTGCACCTTTGATTTATCCCGATGTAAGTCGTAGCTATGTAGAGAATTTCCTCTATATGTTGCGTGCGTATCCTGGAGGAAGACTTAAATATACTCTGAAAGGAGAGGAAGAAATCTCCGCACTTGAGGTAGAGGCGTTGGATAAAATCTTTACCCTCCACGCAGACCACGGACAAAATGCTTCTACAACAACAGTGCGCAATGTCGCTTCCACAGGCGTGCATCCTTATGCGGCAATTTCTGCTGGAATCAATGCACTTTGGGGACCTGCACACGGTGGAGCAAATGAGAAAGTTTTGGTGCAGTTAGAGCAAATTGGCGATGTAAAAAATGTAGATAAGTTTGTCGCAAAAGCAAAGGATAAAAGTGATTCCTTTAGATTAATGGGGTTTGGACATCGTGTTTATAAGAGCTATGACCCTCGCGCAAAAGCTATTAAGGCTTTAAAAGATGAGTTAAACAAAAAAGGTATTACAATGAATGCGCGTTTAAGCGAAATTGCGGAGAAACTAGAAGAAGTCGCTTTGAATGACGATTATTTCAAAGAAAGAAATCTTTATCCCAATGTAGATTTTTATAGTGGAATCATTTTGACTGCATTAAAGATTCCTGTGCAGCTTTTTACTCCAATGTTTGTGATTGGTAGAATGCCGGGTTGGTGTGCGCAAGTGATGGAACACATTAAAAATCCACACGCTAGAATCACGCGTCCAAGACAAGTTTATCTAGGTAAGTAGGATTCGGTAAGGGTTGTTTTATTTTTTGTTGGGTAGAATTGCCAATTTATTTTTAATTTTAATGTATTAGGAAAATCAATGCAAAATACAAATTGGAATCCAAAGAGTTGGAGAGACAAAATTGCCCTTCAGCAACCCATTTATGAAGATTTAAATGCGCTAGAAGCCATTGAAAAAAAACTTAGCAAATATCCTCCTTTGGTTTTTGCTGGTGAGGCAAGAACTCTTAAATCTCGTTTGGCAAAAGTTTCCAAAGGTGAGGCATTTTTGCTTCAAGGTGGCGATTGTGCGGAGAGTTTTGCAGATTTTAATGCGATTCGTATTCGGGATTTATTCAAAGTCATCTTGCAAATGGCGGTTGTGCTAACCTATGCGGGAGCTTGTCCAATTGTAAAGGTCGGGAGATTGGCAGGACAATTTGCCAAGCCGCGTTCAAGCGATACAGAAACTTCTAATGGCATCACATTGCCTAGTTATCGTGGGGATATTATCAATGGTATTGCCTTTGAGAAGGCTGCAAGAGAAGCAGATCCTAAACGAATCTTGCAGGCATATAATCAATCCGCAGCTACGCTTAACTTGATTCGCGCCTTTGCGCAAGGAGGTTTAGCAGATTTAAATCAAGTGCAAAAATGGAATCTTAATTTTGTCAATAGTGCGCAAAGCGAACGATTCCAAAATATGGCAGATAAAATTACACAAGCCCTAGCTTTTATGGAGGCTTGTGGAATCACTGCGCAAAATACTCCCACTCTCCACGAAACAGAGTTTTTTACTTCGCACGAAGCCTTATTATTAAATTATGAGGAGGCTTTGACGCGAAAAGACCATTTAACAAATAAATGGTATGATTGTTCAGCACATATGTTGTGGATTGGTGAGCGGACAAGGAATCTTGATGGCGCACATTTAGAGTTTTTGCGTGGTGTAGAAAATCCATTGGGTGTGAAAATTGGACCTCAAGCAAGCAGGGAAGATATTTTGGGTATTTGCGAGATTCTAAATCCTCAAAATGAAGAGGGACGTTTAAATTTCATCATTCGTATGGGTGCAGAAGTCATCAAGGATAAATTGCCAAAACTATTGGAATCCATCAAAAAGGAAGGGCGAGAAATTGTTTGGAGCATTGACCCAATGCACGGCAACACTATCAAGGCTAGCAATGGCTATAAAACACGATCTTTTGATAGTATTTTAGATGAAATGAAAGCGTTTTTTGAGATACACAGAAGTATTGGTACTTACGCTGGAGGCGTGCATTTGGAAATGACAGGAGAAGATGTTACAGAATGTGTAGGTGGTATGCAAGCAATTACAGAAGAAAATTTAGGTTGTAACTATAACACGCAATGCGACCCGCGTCTTAATGCAAGTCAAGCAGTAGAGCTTTCATTTTTGATTGCCGATATTCTAAAGAAGCGTAGGGTGTAGGACTACGATAATATTTCAAAGCCCATTATAGCAATGATTTTTAGCAAGACAATTAGCGGTTACCAAGTTTATCTTAAAGAGAACAAAGCAATTTATGAAAATATTTTTAACGATTATTTAAACGATTGCCTAAAGATTATCCAAGTTTTTAAAAATACTAAAGAATCGCAGGTATTTTTGATTGCTTCTAGCGGGGGGGGGGGGGATTAATAAGAAGTATATTGTTAAAATTTTTTCTCCCCAAAGCAAGAAAAAAGAGCGGTTTATAAAATCTTTTTTCAAGGGCGATTATTATTTAAATTTATTAAAAGAAACACAACGCATTCGCGGTGATGGTTTTGTAGGTGTAAATGATTTTTATCTTTTAGCGGAGAAAAAAGTTTTTAATTATTCTAATATTTTTATAATGATTTTGGAGTATATTGAAGGAGAATGTATTTCCAATATTATTTTGAATGATGAGATAAAAACCAAGATTAAAGCTAAAGTAGAGGAATTGCATCGTCATAATATGGTAATGGGGGATATTCAAACAAGTAATTTTATTTTATCTCACGGAGAGATAAGAATCATTGACTGCTCGGGCAAATATCCTAATGCTTATCGCAAAGCAGAGGATAGATTCAATTTATGGAATCGCTTAGGGATTGCTCCAACTACAACAGATTTTTATTGTTTTCTTGTTTCCTATGAGAAATTTTTAAAGCAGCAAATAAGGTTATTGAAAAGAAAAATTTTATACAAAATCAATCCTTTACACTTGGCAAAATAGAATCTCTTTTGAAATATTAAATATTTTTAATCTTTTATAAAAATTTATTAAAAATAGCTAAAATTATGTTACAATGTCGCTAATTTTTAATTTAAGAATAAGGAAAAAGGAATGCGAATTTTAATCGTTGAAGATGAAATCAGTCTTAATAAGACAATCACAGAAGGTTTGAATGAATTTAATTATCAAACCGATGTGGCAGAAAATTTAAAAGACGGAGAATATTATATCAGCATTCGTAATTATGATTTAGTGCTTGCAGATTGGATGTTGCCTGATGGTAGCGGACTTGAAATTATTAATCAGGTAAAAAATAAATCCCCACGCACTGCTGTTGTAATTATTTCTGCACGTGATGATGCAGAAAGTGAAGTGGAAGCACTACGAGCCGGAGCAGATGATTTTTTGGCTAAACCTTTCGATTTTAATGTATTGGTTGCAAGAATTGAAGCTCGTTTGCGTTTTGGTGGAACAAATTTAATTGAAATTGAAGACTTAGTGATTAATCCTGATGAAGAAAAAATAACTTATAAAAATCAAGAGATTGAACTAAAAGGCAAACCTTTTGAAGTGCTAACACATCTTGCGCGTCATCGCGACCAAATTGTTTCAAAAGAGCAGTTGTTAGATGCTATTTGGGAAGAGCCAGAGCTTGTAACTCCTAATGTTATTGAAGTCGCGATTAATCAAATCCGTCAAAAAATGGACAAACCGCTTAATATTGCTACGATTGAAACAGTAAGACGAAGAGGTTACAGATTTTGCTATCCAAAAGGAGTATAAGAGGAGATTATACTAAACAAATCACAATCTCTTTTATCGCCCTTTTGGCGATATTTTCTGTTGCACTTTATGCTTATCTTTATTTTAATACCTATGGAAACATTAAACAAAGCCTCCAAAATCAATTAAATCATATTTTAAAAAACAATATCAATTATAATGTTGGGCAAAGTTTTTATGTGCAAAATCTCAATCCGCTCCAAAAAGAAACTTGGCTCATTGAGGTTTTAGATAAAAAGATTCATCAAGATTTTTATACAAAAATAGAATCTCAAGGGAATGTTTATTTTTCTATTTCTTCTCCTTATAGAGTTAATAAAGCATTGAAAATTACAAAGGATATCACGCAAGAAGTTGGCTTTTTAGATTCCCTCTTGCGCAGTATTGTTTTGGTGATTTTTTTTGCTTTGATTTTGATTCAGCTCTTTGCGCTTGCTTTTTCAAATATTCTTTATAAGCCTATACAGAATCTTTCTACTACGCTTGGCAAGCTTAAAGAACACGATTTGGAATCTCTTAATAGTGAGAGTTTGCCGCTAGAATTTCATCCTTTGGTGCTTTCTATCAATAATCTTTTGGATAGAATTAAAAGCTATTTTGGAGGACAAAAACAGCTATTTATCGGAATCGCACACGAGCTTAAAACCCCTTTGGCGGTGATTAAGACCAAATGCGAAGTAACGCTTATTAAAGAAAGAGAGAAAGAAGTATATATTAATGCTTTAAAGGAGAATATTCAAAGCATTAATGAAATGAATGCAATCATTAAAACCTTGCTTGATTTGGGGAGACAAGAAAGTGCGCAGTTTGAGAAATCTAGCCTCGTAGATATTCATAAAATTTTACAAAATATTGCAGATAATTTCCAAATTCTTAGCAAAAAAGAAAATAAACAATTTATTTGCAAACTTGAAACAGGGGAACTTTTGGTTACGATTAAACCGACTCTTTTAACGCAAATTGTGCAGAATTTTTTACAAAATGCGTTTAAATTTACTCCTAAGGGCAAAAGCGTTTTGATGACAAGTCAAATTGTTCATCAAGAGATTCTAAGAATCGTTGTAATGGACGAGGGTTGTGGGATTGATTCTGAACTAGAAGATATTTATGCACCCTTTAAACGCTCGGGAAATAAGAGTGGTGCGGGGCTCGGGTTGTTTCTTGCAAAAAATGCAGCTAACGCTTTGGGAGGGAGCATTTCTCTTCAAAATCGTTTGGACACCAATGGCACGATTGCGACTTTTGAACTAAGAATCGCAAATCTAATAAAATAAGGAACAAAATTTGCTGCAACTCTAAATAAAGGAGTTTTTATGCAAAGGTTGATTTGGATTATATTGATTTTTATAAACTTTAGTTTTGCCTTGCCACAAGTAGAATTCAAAAACTCGTGTGTCCCTTTAGCCCAATTTTCAGAATCGCAAAAGCAAGTTTTGTTGCGCTCATATCTTGCGGGTGAACAAGATGGTTTTGGTTTAACGCTTGCAGCGATTGCTTGGCAGGAGTCTTGTGCGGGTGTTTATAAAATGAACTTCCAAGACCCAAGTGCCGGAAATTTTCACGCTTATATTCCCGGCGTAATTAATCGTTACCCACAACTCAAACAAAATGGTTTTACTCAAAATATGGTAGGTGCAATGTTGGTTGAAAACGATGCTTTTGCAGAACAGATTGCAATCATAGAACTTAAATATTGGCAAAAAGAACATAAGGGGAATTGGAAAAATATTATTAAATCTTATAACAAAGGGTATAGTTGGCAGAAAAATGAGCAGGCAAATTTACAGGCTGAAAAATATTATCAAGAAGTTGCTATTCGTGTGAAACAATTAGAATCTTATTTTAAAGGTAAAGAAGCTCAAGAAAATAGATTCAAAATATCGTATAATACTCAAACAACGCAGTCAAAAACTTGGGAGAAATCCCAAAATGCCACACAAACTCAATTAGAATCGCAGGATTATTATGCCTATGGAGAGGATTCCGTGAGTTATGATTCTACACTTTTACCAATCTATCAAGTGGGCAATGAGTTTGCCGAGCCTTTCAAACCCAAAAAGACTATTATCAAAGAGTTTGATTTGATTGAAATTTATTAAAATTAAATATAAATTCGCTACTATTCTTGTTTTATTAAGAGTTAGTAAGGAAGTGTATGCGAATAATTTTTATGGGAACGCCAGATTATGCGGCAATCATTTTGGAATCTCTATTGGTTCATTATGAAGTGTGTGCATTGGTGTGTCAAGAGGATAAAAAAGCGGGAAGAAATTTACATTTGCAAATGCCTGCAACAAAAAAATTATTGCTACAAAAGAATTCTAATATTCCAATCTTGCAACCTCATAAATTAGATGATGACTTTACAGAGATATTAAAAAGCTTTGCTTGTGATAAAATCATTGTCGCAGCTTATGGCAAGATTCTCCCCCAAAAGATTCTGAATCTTGCGCCTTGTATTAATCTGCACGCTTCCATTTTGCCACAATTTCGCGGTGCAAGCCCGATTCAGCAAAGTATTTTAAAAGATGAAAAATATTTTGGTGTTACTGCAATGCAGATGAGTGAGGGATTGGATTGTGGAGATATTTTGGGTTTTAAAGTTTTTCAAAACTCTCTTCAAAACGCTAGAGAGTTATTTGTAGAGATTGCAAAAGTTGCCGCAGATTTGATATTGGAATACTTGGAAAGATGGGAGTCTATAATGCCCTTGGAGCAAATTGGCGCAGATGCAAGTTATTGTAAAAAAATCAAAAAAGAATGGGGAGAAATCCTCTTTGATAATGCGGATTCTTTGGCTAGAAAAGCACGTGCCTATGAGGGGTGGCCAGAGATTTATTTGCCAAGTGGATTGAAATTAAAAGGAATAAAAATTGCGGAATCTGTCAGTGAAAATATTGAGGGAGAGATTCTGCAAATCACAAAGGAACGAATAAGGGTAGGGTGCAAGATGGGAAGTATTTGGATAGAATCTCTGCAAGCACCTTCAAAAAAGACTATGAGTGCCTATCAATATTTACAAGGAAAACGTCTAAAAATAGGCGATATTTTGGAATAAATGCAGATTTTAGAATTTGATTGCATAGAATCTACACAAATTTTTTTGAATGAGGGAATCCGCAAGGGCGAATTGAAACCGCCTATAATGGTCGTTGCAAAGAGGCAAAGTGGCGGAATCGGCAGTCGGGGGAATCTTTGGGAAAATGTCAAAGAGGGATTATACTTTTCTTTTGCGCTTCCAATGGAAACATTACCGCAAGATTTGCCTTTAGAATCTACTTCAATTTATATGGGGTTCATCTTTAAAGAAGTATTGCAAGAAGAGGGGTCGCGAGTTTGGCTAAAATGGCCTAATGACTTGTATATAGGTAAGCAAAAAGTAGGAGGGGTTTTATGTGCAAGGCTAAGAGATGTAATGATTTGTGGAATTGGATTGAATTTGGAGGTTACGAATCAAGGATTTTGTGGATTGGATATAAAAATTTCTAAAGAAAAAATTTTAGAATCTTTTATAAGGAGATTGGAAAACGACAAAAAAAAATCTAGTTGGAAGCAAATTTTTAGTAAATATTCGCTAGAATTTACAAATAATTTTAATCATACTTTTCATTACAACGGAAAACTTATCTCTCTTTGCAATGCTTCGCTTTGTGAAGATGGTGCAATTCTTATTGAGGGTGAAAAGATTTATAGTTTGAGATAGTGGAGCAAAAGAATGTGTGAAGTGATTTGTATTGCAAATCAAAAGGGTGGAGTAGGCAAGACAACAACCGCTGTCAATCTTGCTGCTTCACTTGCAGTGGAAGAAAAAAAAGTACTTTTAGTGGATGTAGATCCGCAAGCAAATGCTACAACAAGTTTGGGATTCCATCGTAATAGCATTGAATTTAATATTTATCATGTTTTAATTGGAACAAAGAAGATTTCGCAAATCATTCAAAAAACTTCAATTCCCACTCTTTATTTAGCACCCTCAAATATTGGTTTAGTAGGAATTGAGAAAGAATTTTATAGTCAAAAACGCAATGGACGTGAATTGATTCTGAAAAAGAAAATTGAAGATGTAATGGATGTTTATGATTATGTTATCATAGATTCTCCACCAGCACTTGGACCATTGACAATCAATGCATTAAGTGCAGCGCATTCTGTCATTATTCCGATTCAGTGTGAGTTTTTTGCATTGGAGGGTTTGGCACAATTGCTGAATACAATCAAATTATTGAGAAAAGAGATTAATCCTACTTTGGAAATCAAAGGATTGTTGCCTACAATGTATAGTGCGCAAAATAATCTTTCTCGTCAAGTTTATGCGGATTTATTACAGCATTTTAATGGGCAACTCATTAAAGAAGATGATTCTAAGGACGCGATTGCGATTCCTAGAAATATCAAACTTGCGGAATCTCCAAGTTTTGGAAAGCCTGTGATTTTGTATGATGTGCGCTCACAGGGAAATATTGCATATCAAAGTTTAGCGCGAGCAATCTTAGAAAAGAGGGCTTAATGGCAAAAAAAAATGTAGGCTTAGGACGCGGATTAAGTGCTATATTAGGTGAAGTAGAGGAAGCTTATCAAAATGCTTCAAGTGATAATTCTGGATTGGTAGTAGAGATTGATATAGATAAAATTAAACCTAATCCATTGCAGCCACGTAAGGTTTTTGATGCTACTAGTTTGCAAGAGCTTGCTACTTCCATTGAGGAACATGGTTTATTGCAGCCTATTTTGGTTTATGAGGATAGCAAATCTCCAGATTATTATTTCTTGATTGCGGGCGAACGTAGATTGCGTGCAAGCAAATTAGCAAAAAAAGATAGTATTAAAGCTATTATTGTAGATGTGCAAGAAGAAAAGTTGCGCGAATTGGCTTTGATTGAAAATATCCAAAGAGAAGATTTGAATCCCATTGACCTTGCGCAATCTTATAGGGAATTAATTGAGGATTATGGTATTACACACGAAGAGGTTGCAAGACGACTTTCGAAATCTCGTGCGCAAATTACAAACACTTTGCGTCTTTTAGAATTAGGCGAAGAAGTGCAAAGTTTAATTTTGGAAAATAAAATTTCTCAAGGACATGCAAAAGTGCTTGTAACATTGCCAAAAGAACAGCAAACATTGATTGCAAATTCTATTATAGGACAAAAACTAAGTGTGCATGAGACAGAAAAGATTGCCAAAAAATTCAAAGAAGATGCAAAAAATATCAAAGATTTTAAAGAAGTAAAAGATTTAAGAGTAGTAAATAGTCTCAATCCCAATTCTATCTCTCAACTGAAGAAGATTTGTAAGACATTGCAGTCAAAATCTATTAGTGCGAATTTATTTAAAAATAAATTAATTGTAGAGTTTGGTAACGATGAGGAGGTAGAAAAGTTTAGCAAAATTTTACCGAATCATAGTTTTTAAGAAAAACTTAGAAAAAGTCGTGGTAAAATAAAATATATTTTAGATAAAAAGAAAGGAGTGCAAATGACTATTATCCCAACTCCTTGGGTAATGGCACTAGTTTTTGTTGTTTTTCTTGTTTTGGTATATTTACTTAATCGCATACTCTATAAGCCTTTACTTGGTTTTATGGATACACGTGATGCTTCTATCAAGAAAGATGGCGAAGGAATAGAGGGCAATACAGCAGATATTAAGGCTTTACAAAAAGAAGCAAATGAAATCTTGCAAAATGCTAGAGCTGAAGCAGCTTTGATTAAAAACAAAGCACAAGACAGCGCAAAGCAAACCGCTGAAATGAAAATTTCTCAAAAGAAAGATGAATTAGCTCAAAAATATAGTGCATTTGTTGTAGGTTTGGAAGAAGAAAAAGCTAGATTAAAGGCTTCTTTAGAATCCGAGATTCCACTTTTTAAAGAAAGCTTAAAAGTTAAGCTTGAGAAGTTATAAAAAGGAGCGGATAATGAGAACAAATGTTTATTGGTTGGCTTTATTGTTTGCACCTGGGATACTCTTTGCAGCAGAAGGGAGTGGAGAATATGATATAATTGAAAGAACAATCAATTTTATTATTTTCTTTGCGCTAGTCTATTATTTTGCAGCAAATGCAATTAAAGATATTTTTAAAGCTCGTAGAGATAGTATCGCAAACTCTTTGGCTAAGATTCAAGAGAAATTACAGGATTCTAAAAAAGCAAAACAAAAGGCACTAAATCAGCTAGAGGAAGCAAAAAAAACCGCAAAAGATATTGTAGAATCCGCACATAAAGAATCTGCAATTATTGTGCAAAAAATTGAAGAAAACACAAAAAATGAGCTGGAGAATTTGGTGCGTCAATACAATGACCATATTGCGTTTGAGCAAAGAAAAGCTGAAAAGTTGATTGTAGATGAAATCTTATCTGAATTCTTAAACAAAGATTCTATTGCTTTAAGCAAAGATGTTTTAATGCAATCTTTACTCAAAAAGGCAGCGTAAATGAAAGATTTAATTGCAAAACGATATATTAAGGCATTAGCTAAAACTGCTTCTGAAGCCGAATTAAGAGACATTGCAGAATCTCTAGGGAAACTTGCTGGGGCTTATAAGGTTGCAAAATTTAGAGAAATTGTAGAATCCCCATATGTTGAACAAAAGAAAAAAACTGAATTTGTTCTGGAAAATATTTTAGATAATGATTTCAATGCAAAATTTGCTAATTTTATTAAAATTTTAGCAGAACATAAGCGGTTAGATTTATTTGAGGAGCTTTATAGGGAATTAACTTCTTATTTAGCTACTCTAAATAAAGAATACATTGCACAACTTATTGTGAGTGAGAGCTACGATGAAGTAAAGTTGAAAGAGATTCAAGATAAATTTAGCAAAAAACTTGGTGTTAATCTTTTGTTGAAGCAGCAAATTGTAGCAAATGCTGGAATCAGATTAGTAGTGGAAGATTTAGGTGTTGAAGTTTCTTTTTCTCAAGAGAAATTTGCAAGTGATTTAAGAAATCATATTTTAAAAGCATTTTAATTTTAAATAAGGAGTAATAGTGGTAGCAAAGTTACAAGCAGATGAAATTAGTTCAATCATCAAAGAAAGAATTGATAATTTTGAACTTGATTTAAATATCGCCGAAACAGGTAAAGTGATTGCGTATGCTGATGGTGTTGCAAAGGTTTATGGACTAAAAAATGCAATGAGCTATGAAATGGTTGAATTTGAAACAGGCGATAAAGGTTTGGCTTCAAGCTTGGAGGAAGGTAGTGTTGGTGTTGTCGTCTTAGGAGCTGGCAAAGAAATCAAAGAAGGTTCTTCCGTTAAACGTCTTGGTAAGCTTTTGCGTGTTCCTGTGGGTAATGGACTAATGGGCCGCGTTGTTAATGCTCTTGGTGAGCCAATTGATGGTAAAGGTGCAATTGATACGAAAGAGTATCGTTTTATGGAAGAAAAAGCACCCGGAATTATGGCTAGAAAATCAGTGCATGAGCCACTCCAAACAGGTTTAAAAGCAATTGATGCACTCGTTCCAATTGGACGCGGACAAAGAGAGCTAATTATTGGTGATAGACAAACGGGCAAAACAACAGTTGCAATTGATACAATTATTAATCAAAAAGGGCAAGATGTTGTTTGTATTTATGTTGCAATTGGTCAGAAAGAATCTACAATTGCGCAAGTAGTCAGAAAATTGGAAGAACATGGTGCAATGGAATATACTATTATTGTTAATGCGCCTGCTTCCGATTCTGCTGCAATGCAATATCTAGCTCCTTATGCTGGTGTAACAATGGGTGAGTATTTTAGAGACAATGGAAGACACGCGTTAATTGTTTATGATGATTTAAGTAAGCATGCTGTTGCCTATCGTGAAATGTCTTTGATTCTTAGACGTCCTCCAGGTCGTGAAGCATTCCCCGGTGATGTATTTTACTTGCACTCAAGATTATTGGAACGTGCAGCAAAAGTGAGTGATGAACTTGGAGCTGGTTCGCTTACTGCATTGCCAATTATTGAAACACAAGCGGGAGATGTGGCGGCGTATATTCCAACAAATGTTATTTCTATTACAGATGGTCAAATTTTTCTAGAAACAGATTTGTTTAACTCTGGAATTCGTCCTGCAATCAATGTCGGTTTATCTGTTTCACGCGTAGGCGGTGCAGCACAGATTAAAGCAACAAAACAAGTTTCAGGAACTTTAAGACTTGATTTGGCTCAATATCGTGAATTGCAAGCATTTGCGCAGTTCGCTTCTGATTTAGATGAATCAAGTAGAAAGCAATTGGATAGAGGTCAAAGAATGGTTGAAGTATTGAAACAACCTCCTTATTCTCCGCTACCAATTGAACGTCAAGTAGTAATTATTTTTGCTGGTGCAAGAGGTTATATGGACGACATTGCAACAGCAAATATTACAAAATTTGAAGCTGATTTATATCCATTCTTAGAGGCTAAATATCCACAAATTTTTGAAGATATTCGCTCTAAAAAAATGTTAGATAAAGATATTGAAGAAACTCTTTGTAAAGCATTAGAAGAATTTAAATCTAGTTTTGCGGTGTAAAATAGGGAGTTTGTTATGGGAAACAACCTGAAAGATATTAGAAAACAGATTTCAAGCGTTTTAAATACTCAAAAAACTACGCGTGCAATGAAGCTTGTTTCTACTTCTAAGCTTAAAAAAGCCGATGAAATGGCGAGACGTTCTAAAATGTATGCAAATAAAATTGTAGAGGTCTTGTCAGAAATTAAAGTAAAAGTCGTGAGCGGTGAGAATGTGCAAGATAATCCTTATTTTAGTGCGGGCAATGAAGAATCTAAAATTGTAGATATTGTGCTAGTTACAGCCGATAAAGGTTTATGTGGTGGATTCAATATTAATACCATTAAAGAAGTGAATCGGATTATTGCAGAGCACAAGGTTAAAAATATGAAAGTGCGTTTGCGCGTAATTGGTAAAAAAGCAGTAGAGTATTATAAATTTAATGAAATTGAAGTGCTAGATAGTGTGGTGGGTTTGAGTGCTACACCGCAATATGCTCAAGCAGCAGAATTTATCAATAAGGCGGTAGCAGATTATCTTAACGGTATTACTTCCAAAGTGATTTTGGTTCATAATGGATTCAAGAATATGATTTCACAAGAAATGAAAGTTTCTCAACTTTTACCTATTGAGGGTATTGTTCTGACGGAAGAATGCTCTTCTATTTTGGAGGTAGAACCAAATGAACAGGAAAACGAGATTCTGCACGAATTGGCAAACAAATATGTAGAGTTTAGTATGTATTATGCACTTGTGGATTCCTTGGCAGCAGAACACAGTGCGCGCATGCAGGCAATGGATGCGGCAACAAATAATGCAGGAGAGATGGCTAGAACTCTTACAATTGCCTACAATAAAGCAAGACAACAAGCAATTACGACAGAGTTAGTTGAAATTAATACTGGCGTTGAGTCAATGAAATAAGGAGTATATTAAATGTCAGAAAATATGGTAGGAAAAATCATTCAAGTAATGGGTCCTGTTGTAGATGTAGATTTTGATTCTTATCTACCAGCAATCAATGAGGCGTTAGATATTGATTTCGCAGTAGATGGGCGGAATCACAAATTAGTTTTAGAAGTTGCAGCACATATTGGAGATAATAGAGTGCGTGCAATTGCTATGGATATGACAGAAGGACTTACAAGAGGTGAGAAAGTTGTTGCAAGAGGTAATCCTATTACTGTGCCAGTAGGTGAGCAGGTTTTAGGAAGAATTTTCAATGTAATTGGTGAAGTAGTAGATGGAGGAGAAGAACTAAAAAATCCTGAAAAATGGTCTATCCACAGAACAGCTCCAAGCTTTGAAGACCAAAGCACAAAAACAGAAATGTTTGAAACAGGCATCAAAGTGGTTGATTTGCTTGCTCCTTATTCTAAAGGTGGTAAAGTTGGACTTTTTGGTGGTGCAGGTGTTGGTAAAACCGTCGTTATTATGGAGTTGATTCACAATGTTGCTTTTAAACATAGTGGTTATTCTGTATTTGCAGGTGTTGGTGAAAGAACACGCGAAGGAAATGATCTTTATCACGAAATGAAAGAATCGGGAGTTTTGGATAAAGTTGCCTTGTGCTATGGTCAGATGAATGAACCACCAGGTGCAAGAAATAGAATCGCATTTACAGGTTTAACAATGGCAGAATATTTCCGTGATGAAAAAGGATTAGACGTTCTTATGTTTATTGATAATATTTTCCGTTATGCGCAAAGTGGTTCAGAAATGTCGGCACTTCTTGGGAGAATCCCTTCTGCTGTTGGTTATCAACCCACATTGGCAAGCGAAATGGGTAAATTGCAAGAACGTATTACTTCCACCAAAAAAGGTTCTATTACTTCTGTTCAAGCAGTTTATGTGCCAGCAGATGACTTGACTGACCCAGCACCAGCTTCCGTATTTGCTCACCTTGATGCAACAACGGTGTTAAATAGAAAGATTGCTGAAAAAGGAATTTATCCTGCGGTAGATCCGTTAGATTCTACTTCTAGGATTCTTGACCCTCAAGTAGTTGGTGAAGAGCATTATAAAGTTGCAACAAGTGTGCAACAAGTGCTTCAAAAATATAAAGATTTGCAAGATATTATTGCTATTTTGGGTATGGATGAGCTTTCAGAAGAGGATAAAAAAGTCGTTGAAAGAGCAAGAAAGATTGAAAAATTCCTATCTCAACCATTCTTTGTTGCGGAAGTATTTACAGGAAGTCCGGGTAAATATGTTACTCTTCAAGAAACATTGGAAGGCTTTAAAGGTATCTTAGAGGGCAAATATGATCATATTCCAGAAAATGCTTTTTATATGGTTGGCAACATTAATGAGGTCCTTGAAAAAGCGGAGAAAATGAAAGCTAATGCCTAAGGAGCTTTGATGGAAACCTTAAAATTAGATATTGTAACTCCAGAGGGCAAGATTTTTTCCAATGATGTCAAAAGCGTTACACTCCCCGGTAGTGAGGGAGAGTTTGGCGTTTTACCCGGACACGTTGGAGTTGTAACTACACTTAGTGCGGGTGTAATTGAAATTGAAAAGAAAGACAATAAAAAAGAAATTGTTGCGATTAATTGGGGTTATGCAAAGGTAGATGAAAAAAGTGTTGATGTCTTAGTTGAAGGGGCGGTAGATATTAACGGAAACAGTGAAGGTGAAATTGCGCAAGCAATTGCAAATGCGAAAAAACTCTTGGAAGAATCAACAGACAATAATGTTGCAGTTTCAATGGTAGTTTCTCGCATTGAAAATACTGCAAAGAGTTCTCTGTGAATCTAACCACTTTGCTAAGTGACTATGGTGTTACAGCCATAGTTGTTTTGGTTTGGCTCTCTTTATATTTTATCTTAGTGGTTTGGACTTTTGTTTATCGTTATCTTGTGCTAAATATAGCATTAAATAATGAAAAAAAATGTCTTGAAGTTTTATTGAGTGGGCGCAATGCCTTACCAAAAAATTCGCTTTTGGGTTCTAATCTCATCGGTATTGATAAAAAACTAACAGAACCAATGTTGCAATATTCGCTTGACAAAGCCATTAAAGACGCAACGATTGGTTTAACCTTTCTTGGAATCGTAGCTTCTACTGCGCCTTTTATTGGATTATTTGGCACAGTGGTTGAAATTTTAGAAGCTTTTTCTAAGCTAGGAACAAACTCCAAAGCGACTTTAGATGTGATAGCCCCAGTAATTTCTAAAGCACTTGTTGCAACTGCTGCTGGGATTCTGACTGCAGTTCCAGCTTATTCTTTTAATTTATTTTTAAAACGCAAAGTCTTTGAATTGAACACTTATTTGCAATTACAGATTAATGTATTAATCTCTCCAAAAACAAATTTATAAACTTATAGGGCAAGAAGTGAAAACACATTATAATTGGGACGAGACGCCAGATTTAAATATTACACCATTGGTAGATATTATGCTTGTGCTCTTGGCTATTCTTATGGTAACCGCTCCTGTGATTGTTTATCAAGAAGAGATTGCTTTGCCGCAGGGCTCAAAAAGTGCAAAGATGCAAGAAGATTCCAAAATTGAAATTCGTATGGATTTGAAACGTAATATTTATCTTAAAGATGATATTTTGACTTTTGATAGTTTTCCAGATGCATTTATTATGTTTGCAAATGCCTATGATAAGAATACACAAGTTTATATTAGAGCGGATAAGAATCTTAAATATGATGATGTTATCTATGTATTAAAAATTGCAAAACAAACAGGCTTTACAAGGGTTTCACTCGTTACTGATGGCTAGAATCATTTTATTTTTTGGAAGCGGTGGAATCGCTATTTTCAGCTATGCGTTGATAATTGTATTCTTGATATGGCAGTTTAGCGTAGTGCAAAAATCGCCTAAAGCTTATGCTGCTTACAAAGAAACAACTTTTAGCATTGATTTAATTGAAGAGACAAAGCCAAAGCCTACTATCAAAGTTGCTCAAAAAAAAGTTGAAAAAAAAGTTGAAAATATTCCAATCAAAAAAGAAAGTGCCTCTAGGAGTGCAAATGTTGGTGTAGGGATTAATGAACTTTTTAAACAAGTGGATTCCAAAATGCCTGTTAAAAAGGAATCATTGAAACCTCAAAGTCAAAATGACAAAGTTGCAAAAAAGAAAAAGGCAAATGAAACTTCTCAAAGTGAAGAATTAAGTAATGAGCTAGAAAAGATTATGTCCAACCTAGATACTCAAAAAACTTTAAGTTTTGTTACTCCTAAGGGTGAATATGATGCGTTTTATGCTAAAGTTCAGGAAATTTTGGCACAGAATTGGAATCCCATTCGCACTTTGCAAGAGCATAAGGCAGAAGTGCAAATCACCATTAATTCGCTAGGGCAATTTTCTTATTCTATTATTCAATTATCTGGGAATTTAGATTTTGATAAAGCATTGCAAGAGTTTTTGGATATAATGCGCACGCAAGAATTTCCACGCTTTGAAGGTGGAGCTCAAACCAAAATAATGGTAACTTTTAAAACCGAGGTGTAAGATGAAAAAAATCTATCTTTTATTGTTTTGTATCAGTTTTGCGTTTGCAGAACCGATTGATGCAACACTAGAAGTTGTAAAGAAGTTTGGGAATCTCCCTAATATTTTAGTTCAAAATACAGGCAAGGATTATTCGCAAAGGGAATATAGTCAAAGAATCTTTAAAATGTTGATTGCGGATTTAAAGGTTACGGGACATTTTGCCACACAGGAATCCCCAGAAGTTGTTTCTAGTGCAATGGTGCTTAATTTTGACGAATATCGTAAAAGCAAAATTGACCTCATTGCGCGCGTAAATGCAGAAATAACTAAAGAAAATTTGGAGGCAAGATTACAACTTTATGACGCAAATACAGGTTTGTTGGCTCTAAGTAAAGAATACAGAAGTGCAAATGCAGAATCTTATCCTTTTTTAGCGCATAAAATGGCGATTGATATTAATGACTATATTAAAGCTCCAAAAGTAGATTGGATGGAAAGAATGGTGATTTTGTCGCATTATACTAAGCCCGGAGAAAGTGAGATTCTAACTAGTGATTACACGCTTACCTACAAGAAACAATTAATTAGCGGAGGATTAAATATTTTTCCTAAATGGGCAAATGAATCACAAACTGCTTTTTATTACACAAAATACCTAGATAAGCCTACACTTTTTAAATTTGATTTAACTAATGGACAAAATCATAAAATTTTAGAAAGCAATGGTATGTTGGTTGCTTCAGATGTTAGTAGCGATTCTACTAAATTGCTTCTCACAATGGCTCCAGACGAACAAGCGGATATTTTTCTTTATGATGTGCCAAGCAAACAAATTACCAAGCTTACGAAATACAGCGGTATTGATGTGAGTGGAAATTTCATAGAAGATGAAAAACGGGTGATGTTTATTTCTGACAGATTGGGTTACCCCAATGTTTTTGCGATTCCACTTAGCGGAGAGGTGAGCGGAGCAGTAGAGCAAATGGTTTATCATGGACGCAATAATAATGCAGCAAGTGCGTATGGTAATTACATTGTTTATTCTAGTCGCGAAACAAGTGATGAGTTTAACCGCAATACTTTTAATCTCTATTTAGTTTCTACAAAAAGCGATTTTATTCGTCGTTTAAGCGCAAATGGAGTGAATCAGTTGCCACGTTTTTCTAAAGATGGCGAAACAATTATGTATATCAAACACGAAGGAAATCAAAGCGCATTGGGCATTATCCGTTTAAATTACAATAAGACTTTACTTTTCCCACTAAGTGGCAGCACGATTCAATCTATGGATTGGTAAAGAAAAGTTTTATATTAAATTACATTTTTTTTGGTATAATTTTGCGTTTTTAATTAAAATCAGGGAGCAGAAATGAAAAAATTTCTAGTTTTAGGCTCATTAGCAGCCGCATTATTGGTAACGGGTTGTAGCAACAAAAGCAATGTAGAATCTGACGCGAATGTTCAGAATGGCAGATATTATGGAAGTGATGGAAGTGGCTATGATTACAATAGAGACAATTTTGTAAATCTTGAAGAGAGAATTAACTATGTAGAAGATGGCTTGAGAAATGTGTTTTTCAATTTTGATCAATTCACAATACGTCCAGATATGCAAGCAGTGGTAGAAAGAGATGCTAAAATATTAACTTCTATTTCAGCAGGAACATTGAGTGTTAGAGTTGAAGGAAATACAGACGAATGGGGAACTGATGAATACAATTATGCGTTAGGACTTAAAAGAGCAGTTGCTGTGAAAAATGCACTAGTTTCTCAAGGAGTTGAAGCAAGCAAAACTACACTTGTAAGTTATGGCGAAAGTAAGCCGACTTGCACCGCTAAAACAAGAGAGTGCTGGGCTGAAAATAGAAAAGTAACTTTTAAAATGTTGCCATAGGGTCTTATGTTGCAAAAATTAATTGCCTCAAGCTTATTTCTTGCAAGTTTGTTGCTCGGGCAAGAACCATCAGCTTTTAATGCTGGTGGTAGCACATCGCCAAAGAGCGAATCTCAAATCATTAATGAAAAACTTTTTAATCTTTCTAATAGAGTTCAGGTGGTAGAAGAATCTCAAGAGGGCTTAAAAAGTATTTTTGAAGGGCAAATACAAAGAATACAGAATCTTACTGGCAAAATTGCTTTAGTTCAAGGTGAAAGCAATGCCACATCTATGGATATTAAAAAGCACGTGGATTCTAATTTTGCATTGCAAAATGAAAATATTGATAAATTAAAAAATAGTATTTCTGCATTGGGTGCTTTGATTCAAAAGACAAATACGCAAATGCAAAACGAAATTGACGCGTTAAAAGGACAAATTGCTGCTTTAGAAAAAAATAATTCAGTCAAGGAATCCCAAGTCAGTCGTTCTACACCCAAAGAGGCATTAAAGGAAGCTTCAGAAGATTCCAAAGAAGTGGCTACAACGAATGCAAAAATCAATGCAGTGATTGCAAATTTGGAAAGTAATAGCACGCAAGTAAAGCCTTTGGAAACAGAAAATATTCAAGAAAATAATGCAACCAAAGCACAAAATTCTGAAATAAGTGTTAAGGAGCAAAAGCCCAAATCCGAACAAATTCAAAAGGACACAAAAGAAACTAAACCTCAAGAAAATAAAGAATCTAAAACAGATTTAAAAAATAAAAAATTGTCGGAAGTTTTCAAAGAGGGTGAAGAGTTTGTCAAAAGCAAAGATTATGAATCAGCCGAGGAATATTTGCAATTTGCTATTAAAGGCAATTACAAACCTGCGCGTGGAAATTATCTGCTGGGGGAAGTTGCCTTTGCACAAAAGCGGTATGAGGACGCAATTTATTACTATAAAACAAGTGCTACGCGCTATGATAAAGCAGATTATATGCCTCGTTTAATGTTGAATAGTGCAAAATCATTTAATGCAATCAAGGAAAAAGAAAATGCGAAACGTTTTTTAGAGACACTCATTTCTCTTTATCCAAATTCTAGTGAAGCCAAAGAAGCTAAAAAACTTCTAAAATAATCCAATTTATCTAAAAATCAGGAGAAAAAATGATAGAAAATAATCAGGTTGTTAGTATTGAATATGAAGTAAAAGAAAATGGGACAGATAGTGTTTTAGATTCCAATATTGGTGGTAAGCCATTGGAATTTATTATGGGTGCAGGAGAAATTATCAAGGGATTAGAGGAAGCAATTGCTCAAATGTCTGTTGGCGACAAACAAGAAGTGATTGTTGCTCCAGCCAATGCTTATGGCGAGTATTTTTCTAATTATGTCCAAGAAGTTCCAAGAGACCAATTTGTTGGGATTGATTTGCAACAAGGAATGACTTTATTTGGTCAAGGTGAAAATGGTGAAACAGCTCAAGTGATTGTAAAAGATTTCAACGATGAAATGGTAATTATAGATTATAATCACCCCTTAGCAGGCAAGGAGTTGCATTTTGTTGTTACGATTTTGGATTCTCGTGAAGCAACGGAAAAAGAATTAACTTGTGGCTTGCATCATCAAGAGCATCATCATAGCGATGGTGGATGTTGCGGTAGTTGTGGTTGCCATTAGATTCGCAATTGCATAAGTTATTATGAATCTTTCTTTTGCTTCTACGCATTCTCCAATTGGATTTTATTTTAAGCAAAGCCCTCGTGATTTTGTCGTAGAAGAAATCCCTCTCTATTCCTTTGGTGGAGAGGGTGCGCATTTGATTTTGAAAATACGCAAAAAATCCCTAACGACTTTTGAAATGTTAAAGATTCTTTCTGCGCATTTAGGCATTAAAGAAAGTGAAATAGGCTATGCAGGACTAAAAGATAAAAATGCTTTGAGCATTCAATATATTAGCTTACCTAGACATTTGGCAGCACCTAAAATAGAATCTTTCAGCCATTCAAACATTAAAATTTTAAGTGCAACTTATCACAACAACAAAATAAAACTTGGACATTTAAAAGGGAATCAATTTTTCATTCGCATCAAAAAACTTAATTCTTTTAATGCGCAAAAAATCCTAGAAGTATGCAGTAGAGTGGCGCAGGTTGGAATCCCAAACTACTTCAGTTATCAACGTTTTGGAAAAGAGAGTGATAATTATCGGCTAGGTTTGGAAATAATAGAGGGAAAGCGCAAGATTCGCAATAAAAAAATACAAAACTTTCTTATTAGTGCTTACCAAAGTTATCTTTTTAATCAATGGCTTTCTTTGCGTATTGATATTTCTCATCTGATTGCGACTACCGCTCCAAATTTACTATCTAAGGCATTGAAGTTTTATCTTTCTTGCGATGAGATTCCATTGGAGTTTCACGATATTGCTTATTGTAAAATGCTTCAAAAACAGCCCCATTTTTTTAAAATATTTTATGGGGATTTTTTGTGCCATTATCCTTTTGGAAAAAATTTTATTTTAGATGAAACAAGTGATTTAATTGCAGAATCGGGACGTTTTATGCGTAAGGAAACTGCAATTACAGGACTTTTAAGTGGCAAAAAAACAAAAGTAAGTGAAAAGGAAGCGGGATTTTTGGAGTCTAAATTTTTGGATTCTAGAATTAAAAGTGTAGGTCAGAGACGTTATGCGTGGATTTTCCCGGAAAATTTAAGCTTTTATTATAAAGAACAAGAAGCACAAGGGGAGATGAATTTTTTCTTGCCCAAAGGAGCGTATGCTACGAATTTATTACGAGAAATCGCACATCGTGAGATTATAGAAGAGACAAAAGAGGAGTTGGAATCTTGCGAAAATGAAATTTTATTTGGCGATTGAAAAATTATTACAAGGAATCAAATGTTTGATAAAATCATCAAAGAAAATCAATTTAAAACAAAATGTGTGATTGCTCTTTATTTACTGATTTTTGTTTTTATTGGCTTACTCGTGGATATTGTGCGTATGAACGCGTCAAATTTCAGTGAAGGGATTTATAGGCTTTTAACTTTCAGGGAATTTCCCATAGTTACTTGCGTTTTGTTAGTCATTGCTGCTTTGGTTGTTTTGTTTGTAATTCGTAATTTTAAACGTATTTTGCTTAGTGGAAACGAATACAAAGAGATTCTGTATGGCAAGGAATCGAACGCACAAGAGCGAGAAATGAGCATAATCTTAGATGAGCTAGTAGAGGTGGCAAATCTTTCGTTTCGCCCTAAATTATTTCTTATGGAAGCACCTTTTATGAACGCGTTTGCAAGTGGTTGGAATGCAGATAATTCTCTCATTGCGGTAACAACGACTCTAGTAAGGAATCTTACGCGCGAGGAGTTAAAAGCAGTGATGGCACACGAGTTAAGCCATATTCGGCACGGAGACATTCGCTTAACTTTAATGGTTGGCGTTTTAAGTAATATTATGCTACTTGTCGTGAATTATGCAGTGTATTTATTTTTGGGAAATTCTAGGGAAAAAGGCGCGAATCTTGCAAGAGCAATTCTGTTAATTTTGCAATTTGTTTTACCCTTGCTTACGCTTGTTTTGCAGATGTTTTTAAGTCGTTCTAGGGAATATATGGCGGATTCTGGAGCGGCGTATTTAATGGGTGATAATAAGCCTATGATTAAAGCATTGCAGAAAATTAGTGGAAATTATGCACAATCAGATTTTTCACAAAGTGATACAAATCCTACGCGTTCTGCGCTTTATATTTTTAGCGCAAACGAGCTTTTTAGCACACACCCAAGCATTGAGAATCGCATTCAAGCATTATTAAGACAATAAGGAATCCTATGCAACAAGATTTACAGGAAATAATCCGCTGTATTTTTGATTATATCGGCGAGGATAGGAATCGCGAGGGACTATTAGAGACACCAAAGCGCGTGGTGAAAAGCTGGGAACATTTATATAGTGGATATAAAAGCGACCCAAAGGAGATTCTAGGTAGAGTATTCACAGAGGGGGCTTGTGATGAAATGGTGGTGCTTAAAAATATAGAATTTTATTCTGTGTGTGAGCACCATTTATTGCCCTTTTTTGGCAAAATTTCTATTGGTTATATCCCAGATTCCAAAGTTGTTGGAATCTCAAAGTTAGCGCGTTTGGTGGAGGTGTATTCTAGGCGGTTGCAGATTCAAGAGAAAATGACTTCACAAATTGCAGATACCTTAATGGAAGTCTTGCAGCCCAAAGGTGTAATGGTGGTTGCAGAGGCAAAACATATGTGTATGGTAATGCGCGGTGTGGAAAAGCAGAATAGCATAATGCTGACAAGTGCGATTCGAGGATTATTTAAAAGTGACCATAGAACGCGTGAAGAGTTTATGGGATATATTAAAAAAGGATAAAAATGCAGCAAGAACATATCATCACTTTAAACCTAAAGACAGAGGGTATCTGCTATCAAATGTATGTGCCTTTTTATAAAACAGATTTCATTCAAGGATATGTGAGCAGACAAAAAGAACCTTATGAATATGAAATGCTCCAGGCAATGCTTTTAAGAATTCCTAAAGATTCTTTTGTGCTAGATATTGGAATGAATATCGGTAACCATTCTTTGTTTCTTGCGGCAAATGGCTTGAGAGTGATTGCTTTTGAAGCAAATCCGAAAATGTCTAAAATAGCTAAAGAAAGTATTGCATTGAATGAATTTGAAAACAAAATTCAAGTCAATGAGTTTGGATTGTCTGATTGCGAGGGGATAATGCACTTTGCTAAAGAAATTCCAAGTAATTTTGGCGGAATGTCCCTAAGTAGTGGCGCAGGGGAAAGTGGGGCTGGGATTGTCGTTAAGACTTTGGATAGCCTAAAAGTGCAAGAGAAAATTTCTTGTATTAAGATTGATGTAGAAGGAATGGAATCACGTGTGCTTCAAGGCGCAAGAGAGTTGATTATGAGAAATCGTCCAATGATTTATGCGGAAGCGAATTATTCACAGGATTTTGTTAAACTAGAACGCGTATTAGAATCGCTAGAATACGTGCATTGGGATACTTTTGGGGGTTCTCCTATGCATTTGTTTTTGCCTTTAGAGCAAATAGAAACCAAACGACTTTTAGCTAAAACATCTGCAAAGATTGTTAATTTGCAGTTATTTAATACAAACTATAAGCAATCAAGTTATATGCAGACTTCTATTTGGCATTTAAGAAAAGATATGGGCAACCTTGCTTCCAAAATGGAAATAGAAAATATAAATAAACATCGTATTGCCCGCTTAGAATCTCTCCTCTTTGGCACAGCAAAAGACAGAATCAAAAACCATCTTAGCTACCAATTAGGACAAATCCTCCTTAAAGATTCTAAATCTTTCTTTGGAATCTCAAAACTCCCTTTTAAGATTCTATGGACAATACTAAAACACAAAAACAAACAAAAACAATATCAAGAAAAAATCACAAACAACCCTTGCTTAAAGCTTCCCTCTTTAGAATCCTATCCTGACTACAAGCAAGCCTTAAAAATCAAAAATTATTTCTCTTACCAATTAGGAGAAGCATTCCTTACTTCTATCTCTGCGGGGGGGGGGGGGATTTCTCACCTTTATCCGCAAAGTGCGTAAGTTAAAAGAGAAATACAAGAGATAAGAATGTATCTAAAGTGCGTGATTAGGTTGTAACTTCTCTTAATAAGATTATTATTTCAAATGCAATGTTTGAAAAACTGCTTGTGCTAAAGTTGGTGGTAGCACTTTTGTTAGTTCCTCTAAATTGGCACGATAAATTTCCTCAAAACTCCCAAAATAAGACAAAAGTTTATTTTGTGTTGCTTTGCCAATCCCTTTGATTTCCAAAATTTTTGATTGTTGCATTGTTTTTCGTTTTCGTTTTTGATGGAAAGTAATTGCAAAACGATGGGCTTCATCGCGCAGTTTTTGAATGAATTGCAAACGCTTATCGCTAGGGGCGAGGCGATAATCTTGCAGGACTTCATCACGTAGAATATCCCTTGCACTTCCTTTAGCACGGTAAGCCTTGCTATCCACTTTTTCTTTTGCGATTCCGATGACTTCCAAATTTACCCCCGCACTATCAAGCAAGGTTCTAGCTAAGTTGATTTGCCCCGCTCCCCCATCTAGCACCCATAAATCCGGTGGGGATTCTTTGCTAAAATCCGAGATTCTACGCTCTAGCATTTCACGCATTTGGGAATACTCGTCTGTGCCTTCTAACAAGTACTGCCGATAAGATTCCTTGCAGAATGCCCCATTTTCATAGACAATCATCGCCCCAACGCATTGCGCACCTGTATGATGTGAAGTGTCAAAAACTTCAAAGCGGAAAGGAACATTTTGTAAGCAAAAGAGTTTTTTAATCTCGCCGAGCACTTCCTCCTCCTCGTCTTTTTGCAAACGCAAAATCTCTTTACCATTTTGCAAAGCAAGTTCGCACAATCGCTTTTTCTCTCCGCTTTTTGGATAATACAAAGGAATCTTTTTGCCAAGATTTTGTCGCAAGAAATTTTCTAGTTCTTTTGCAATTTCTCCCAAATCAAAAGGAATCAAGATTTGCTTTGGTTTCAAAGGTAAATCCTTGCTGTAATAATTTAGCACTGCTTGTTTGTAGATTGCACTTTCCTCAAAACCAATTTCACTTTTGATAATTTGTGTTGCGCTAGAAACAATCTTGCCACTGCGCATAAAGAGTTTGACTAAAGCAGCACGTTTTTCTTCACAAACAAGAGCAAACACATCTAAATCTTCCAATCGTGCAAAATCAACAGAGGAAATAGGGTTTAACTGCTGAATCTTTGTGATTCTATCCCGCAAGATTCTAGCTTCTTCAAAACGCAAATTATTGGATAAAAACAGCATTTTTTCTTCTAATTTTACAAGGATTTTTTTGGGATTTTCTATGCAATGAAGTGCGTTTTGCAAGATTTGATGATAAGATTCTACATTTATGCGCCCCTCGCAAGGTGCAAGACATCTTTTGATTTGATAAAAGAGACAAGCTTTTTTACCTTGCTTGCAAGATTCTTTTTGCACAAGCGGAAAAACCTCATAAAGGCTTTCTAGTAAATCACGTGCTCCACTAGAGTAAGGTCCAAAATAGCGCAAACCCTGCATTTTCAAAACTTTTCTTGTTAGAATAATGCGGGGGAAATCCTCTTGCGAATTGACGCATAGGTAAGGATAGGTTTTATCATCACGCAAAAGAATATTGTATTTGGGTTTGAGTTGTTTAATCAGTGAATTTTCCAAAATCAAAGCGTCATTTTCATTTTCTACGATGAGATAACGTATCATCGCGATTTGTTGCACCATTTGTGCAATGCGCGCACTCAAATTGGGTGCGGGAGATAGAGTAGGAGTGAAACGAAAATAGCTTTTTACGCGATTTTTAAGATTCTTTGCTTTTCCTACATAAAGCAATCGTCCCTCACTATCAAAATAATGATAAACTCCACTTTGGTTTGGAATCTTTTTTAAAACCTCCAAAAGATTGTTGGAGAGCGGTTTGGGCTTGATTGTTGTCTCTTTGGATTCCATAAAAATCTTACAAAAATTTATTTTGATTTTGTAGAATTACTTGGCGGATATTTTCAAAGATTTCAAAGATTTCGGTATCTTTTGCGTAATTAATGAAATTTCCGTGAGCAAGTTCTCCATAGCACTGCGCGACTTCATTTTCTTGCCGAAATTCTACTTCTTTGTGGTAAGCATTATAGGTTACAAAGCATTTAATGTCTTGCACATTGGTAAGATGGGATTTTTCCTTTTGATAAGTTTTTAAGAGCTGTTTAAGAAGGGAGATTTTATGATAAAATTCTTGTTTAAAAGCTGGGTGTTTGAGTGCCAAAAATAAAATGTCATTCTTGATATAGCCAAAAGCAATTCCGCTTTTGATGCTAAGAGGAAGCAAGCGAATAAACTGATTAAGTTGGCTGACTTCGTAATATTTTTGATAGCAAGGAGTGCTAAAGAGATGAGACAAGACTTCCGATACATTTTTCATTTTTTAATTATAGCACAGATTTTTTGTCTTAGTTTTTTAAGTGTGGGTTGTGGATTTAAAGATGACCCTTACAATCCAAAAAGCAAAACAAGCCAAAAAGAGAACAGAATTTATGCACAATTGGAATTTCAAGAGTTAAAATAAGGATTTAGAAATGTTTAATTTTGATGTGATTATCGTAGGGGCTGGTGTTGCAGGATTGTATGCGTCTTTGAATCTACCTAAAAATCTAAAAGTTTTAATTCTTTGTAAAGAGCAACCTTGGGAATGCAATACTTTTTATGCGCAAGGTGGAATCGCAGTGGCAAAGGATATCAATGATATTCCTTTGCATATAGAAGATACACTAAACGCTGGTGCGGGAATGTGTGATGAAAAGGCAGTTAAGACATTAAGTGAGGAAAGTTTGGAGGTATTAGAGGATTTGATTGAGCGTCAAACTCCTTTTGACAGGGACGAAAAAGGCGATTTACTCTTCACCAAAGAAGCAGCCCATAGCACTTCACGGATTATCCACGCGGGAGGAGATTGCACAGGCAGGGTTTTGCATTCGCATTTGATAGCACAAGTTTCCCATACATTGTGGAAAAATGCAGCCGTTACGGAATTGCTCATTGAGGGAAATCATTGCTATGGTGTGAGTGTGCTAACTAAGCGCGGAAGTTATAATCTTTATGCCAAACATGTAATTTTGGCAAGCGGAGGAGTAGGTGCGCTTTTTGAATATCACACGAATGCTTATACGATTTCTAGCGAACTGCATGGAATGATTTTAGAGAATAGTTTAAAACTTAAAGATATGGAAATGTTGCAATTTCACCCCACCGTGTTTGTGAAAACTCCCCGTGCGCGCAAAATGCTTTTGAGTGAAGCTTTGCGAGGCGAGGGGGCTAGGGTCGTGGATTTTTGGGGGAATCGCTTTTTGTTTGATTATGATTCTTCAGGTGAGCTAGCCCCGCGTGATAAAGTCGCGCGTAGTATTTTTGACTATAAGATGAAGTTGCAAGAAAGAAATCCAAACGCTCCACAAGAGCAAAAGGAAGTTTATTTGGATTTAAGTCCATTTTCTAAAGAGTTTTTTTATGAACGCTTTCCTAATATCGCACGCAACTTAAGCGCACTTGGATATGAATTGCCAAAGGATAAAATCCCGATTTCTCCTGCATTTCATTATTGTATGGGAGGGATTGAGACGGACAATATAGGGCGGGTTATCGGTATGCAAAATCTTTATGCTATGGGGGAATGCGCTTGCACAGGTGTGCATGGGGCGAATCGTTTAGCGTCTAATTCTTTGCTAGAGGGCTTGGTGTTTTCAAGACGCAGTGCCAAAGAGATTTTAGGAAGTTATGGGGCAGGAAATAGAATCCAAGATTCTAAATTGAGGGAATTTCCTTTGCATTCGCAAGTATTACAAAAAGAACAAGACGAGAATCTCAAAGCGATTTTGCGTCATTTAATGTGGCACAAAGTAGGTATTATTCGCAAGAAATCTGGTTTAAATGAAGCTCTAGGTGGAGTGGAAGTAATGTTACAAAGTGGAGTGGGAAGACTTTTGCGCTTGCGTTTGCTTACTGCTAAGAACATTATAGAATCTGCACTTAAGAGAGATTTTTCAGTCGGTGCGCATTATATTGAATAATGCTTGTTTGCAAAGATTCTTTATTGCGTTATTGTGAAGTGCAGTAATGTCGGCAGATGATTTGGAGTCATCGTAAGCCAAAATAGCCTATAAGCTTAATTTGTCAATAAGATTCTACTGCAAGATTCTAAAGGGTAGATTTGTGCTTTGTGGGTGAGTGCTTTACACGCACGCCACGAATGTTACTCATTTTGCAAGGACAAATTCTATTGCAAAGGCGAAGCATAAAGTTTATTTCGGATTTTGTGAGAGGAAAATTTCATTTTCTAGCATTTTGATTTCCTCTGCACTAAAGCCTGCTTGCAAACGCGCATTAATGTTAAATTGCGCGTTGGCTTTGGGGAAAGAAAAATGATAATTTTTAAGAATCTCAAAGTATTTTAAAGCTCTTTGTTGTGGGGCAATTCTTTCTTGTTCGCACGCGAAATGAAACCACACATTTCCCTTAAAAACGTGCGAAATTTCATCTTGTAAAATCATCTCTAAAGCTCCTAAAAGCTCCTTTTTGATAGTGTGATTACTACTTTGAACTTTGGCACATAAAAAAGGATTGACATCTAAGCCCACCGCTTCCATTCCGCGTGGAATGAGCGCGATTCTATCCAATAAAACATTGCAATTTTTCATAGAATCAAAGAGTAAAGTATGCACACCAAAGTCTCCATATCGGAAGCCTAGAGTCTCTAAAAGTGCATTGAGTGCCAAAAAGTGCTTCACTTCCTCGTTGGCAACTTCCACCCAATCACGATAAAATGTAAGTGGTAGATTTCTAAAGCGATAGGCGCAATCTAGTGCTAAATCAATCGCAGAAAATTCAATGTGCGCAAGGGAATGCAAAAGATGTGCGACATTTAAATCTGTTTTGAGATACTTGCCTTGCGGAACTTTATAGGGTGGAATGATTTGACAAAAATGTGCAAAAGTCGGAATCCCTAGCGACAAAATAGCTTGCTGATGTTCTAAGTGAAAATTTGGAAAGTTTTGCCAAATTTCTTGAGTTAGCATACATTTTTCTTGTGCGTTTTTTGCATTTAAGGCATTAAAGAGTGTGGAAAATAGCTCGTGTGATTCCATTTTAAAATACAGCTTTTAATCCGATGAGAATCATTTTGACACCCATCGCCATAATAAAAACAAGTGCAATGCGCGAAAGAACATGTAATACAAGTTTGCCCAATATGCGTTCAATGCTAGCCGCAAAATGAAAAAGCCCAAGCATAAAGGCAAAAGCCGCAACTACCGCAAAAATTGTTAGTATTAACCCCTTTTCTTCTGATAAAACAACCACCGTAGAAAGCGTCCCTGGACCTACAAGCATAGGAAACGCCATCGGCACAATGCTTTGATTGAGTAATTCACTTTTGCTTAAGCCTTCGTGTTGTTGCATTTCTTTGTGGGAGGGTAGTAATAATCCCTTTGTGCTAACCAAAATGAGCAAGAAACCTCCTGCAATGCGCAAATGATTTAAATCTATTTTAAACAAAAAAGTCATAATAAAAGGACCTGTGAGCAAAAATAAAATCACAATGACAAAGGCGACATAGAGGATATTGCGAAAAAGACTTTGGCGCATTGTAGTTTCTAAATCGTCTGTCATAGAGATGAATTGCGGGAGATTGCCAAAAGGATTGAGGACGGCAATAATTGTAATAGCAATAAGCAAAAGGCTATAAAGTTGAGATTCTATTCCAGCAAACATTTTTTCTTCTTAAAATGGAGTTTTGAGAATTTTAGTAAAATTAAAGCGAAAAATCAACCTTGTTTTTTTGGATTCTTTTAGGCGAGAAGTTATTTAAATTTGGAATCCCTAATGGATTTATTAAGAAAGAATGGTTAGCACTTAGAATCTTAAAGATTCCAAATGCTAAAGGTGAAAAGTAGATTAAGCTTTCTTTTCGCTTACGATTTCTACGATATTGTCTCCCACCATTACCGCAATTTTTGCCATAAACTCTTCTGGGCTTGTAAAGCCTACACAAGAGCAGTTGATTTCACCTAAAATATAGCGGTCAGCACCTTTTTCGTCTGTGTCTAAGATAAAATCTGCTGTCCAAATGAGTGGTAAGTCGTAATTGCCTAACTTGCTTTTAATTTGTGGAAGTTGTCCTAAGAACCAATCTACCAATGTTTGCCAATCTTTTGGCTCATCGTAGCGATATTTTGCACCGCTAAAGAGAGTTGCACTAAACGCGTCGCCTCCTTCGGCTGGTTTTTTATGTACAACATAAACAGGAGTTTTGTAAAGCATAAGGATTCTAATCTCTCCTTCTTTAATACGTGGTAAGAAAGTCATATCCACAAGCATACCATTGTCACCGACTAAATAATGTTCGCAGAAATCCATAAATTCACCTAATTTGCGCTCTTCAGTGTGATTGTCTTTTGCCTCTGTGCAGATGATTTTTGTATCTAATGGGAGGGATTCTACTTTATTATAATCACTGCTAGATTCTAGTCTCACGCGCCAAATTCCTTCACCTGTTGAACCGCGATTTTGCTTTAAAACCCTTTCGCCTTTTGCTAGAGTTTTAGGAAAGGTTTTCTTAAAATCGTGCTTATCGCTAAAGGTTACCCCGATTCTTTTTGCTTCTGCTGGGTCATAATACGCATAAGTATCACTAGGCACTAAAGGAGTATCTGCTAATTTTGTCAAAGCGTCTTTTGCGCCATAACCAATCATTGCGTCAGGGTGAGGCATACCCACAAGTCCGTCAGCACAAAGTTTGCGTAAAACATCAAAATAAAGTTTTTCTTCTTTTAAATTTCCGGGATTTACACGAGAAACATAGCCATCAGCAGTATCACGCACTTTTTTGTAGATTTCCTCTCTTTTTGTAGAATCGCGTAACGCTTCATCTGTAAGTTGCACAACTTCTGCATTCCAACCCTTTGCTTTAAGGGCATTTACCATTGGCATTGTGTCTTTTCTGTGTCCATCTGCACCTTTGTCACTACCGCCTACTGCTTCAAAAAAGACAATATTCTTTTTCATATTTCCTCCAAAAATTAAATTATGATTTATAAAGGTATCAAAATAAGGCTTAAAGTTTTTATTTTTGGGGTAAATTTGATTGGATTGTTCTTGTTGGCGCGTTACTAAATGATACAAGGCAAAGGTTGTATTTCTTTAATTATTGTGAGTTTTATCCATATACTTAAGAAGTAAGACTAACGAAGTAGTAGAACATAATCCCAGCAAAAAGATAAAATTCATTGGGATTCATTGCCGCACAAAATGTCCGCTTTTTCCTCCGCTTTTTTCTACCAAATAAATCTCGCTTAAAACCATTGTTTTATCTATTGCCTTAACCATATCATAAATCGTAAGGAGACCGATATTAACACCCATTAGGGCTTCCATTTCTACACCTGTTTGTCCATAGGTTTTTACCCGCACCTCTAAAATAAACGCATTTTCATTTGCGATTTCTATTGTTTCACATTTAACACTTGTTAAGAATAGTGGGTGGCACATAGGAATCAGCTCACTTGTGCGTTTCGCACCCATAATTGCTGCAATGATTGCTGTTTGCAATACTGCACCTTTTTTTACCTTTTGTTCTTTAATTGCGCAAAAGGCTTCATAGTTCATTGTGATTTTGCCCCTTGCGATTGCTTCTCTGTGTGTGGAATCTTTTGCCGAGACATCAACCATTTTGGGATTTTGTCGTTTATCTAAATGCGTAAGCTCCATACGAATCCTTTATAATAATTTGTAAATGGTTATTTTGTCATTTTTTAGCACTTTTTGGAATAAATTTTTATCCAAGTTTTCAAAAAATAAACCTTTAAAATAAAAACTTTCCAAATAAGATTTCGCACAAAGTAGAGTTTTTCCATTGGGTAAAAGGATAGCTACAAGTGAGCTTTGTGTATCAAAGATTTGTGTTGTATGCTGCTTTAAATCTATGCTTTTAAAAATCCTAAAATGTAAGTCTTGTGTAGTAACTTCGCCTGTGTTTGGATTTAAGGCAATATTGTTTTTGAAATAAATCCTATCCTTTGTTGCTTCAAGAGAAAGTGCAAAAAAATCAAGTTTTTGAGGCTTTCCATTACTTAAATCCACTTGAGAAAAGCGCATAACATTGGGGAAAATCTCAAGCATTCTCCAAGGCAAAATGAAATAAAGTGCGTGAGGAGAATACTCCCATTTTTGTTTGTTTTTAAGGTTTTCTAATGTTTTTGGAATCCCAAATGTTTGAAAATGAGATTCCAAAGTCTCGCCTGTTAAAAGCATTTTGGCTAGATTGTAGCTTATTCTCTCTTCATTTGTGCTAAGCGCGAGGCTAATAGGAAAATTTTGTATTCCTGAATGCCTTCCTCCATCTACAAAGGTTTGCAAATCACTAAAGTAATGCACATAATAGCCATAGTCCCACCAAGTGAGCGCAAAGTCTCCCTTTTTGGCAGGGATAGAGAGCAGAATCTCTGCTTCGCTTGCTTCCAAAATTGGTGCAACGACATAATTTCTAATATGCCACAAATGCGGTGCAATCACAAGCAAAACCAAACAAGCAAGCAAAAGAGATTTTAGGATTCTGTTTTGAAAACTCACTAAAATTGTTTGAATCTTAAAAAACAAAAATCCCATTCCAAGCGCAGAGATTGGCACAGCATAAAAGCTAAAACGCAAGCCTTGCACAAGAGCAAAACAACCTAGAGCCAAAAAGGGTAGAAAAAGGGTGAATCTTTTGTCCTTAAAAATCAATCCAAAATAACCTAAAATTGCCAAAATAAACCAAAAGATTCCACCGCTGATGCGATAAGCAAACTCGCTAAAATCAATATTTGAAACCTCCGCAATGGAATCCAAAACATTTAAATAATGCAATCCTATATTTGTGGTGTCGGCAAGATAATCACTTAAATAATGGCTCTGTAAGAAATTGGGTAATAATTTCCACAGCAAAAGGCTTAGATTACATAAAAAGTAAAGAAAAAATAAAATTTTATGGATTGGAAAGGTTTTATGTAAAATATCCAAGAAAAACCCTAAAAAGAATCCTAAAAATATCCAAACCCAAGTGAATTTTGGAAAAAAAATCACTAAAGTTAAGATGAAAAATAAACCTAAAATAATCCATTGCATTGGGGATTCTTTTGACGATTTGTTGTATAAGTCTTTCAAGAAAAAACATAATAAAATTAAAAGATAACCCAATAAAACATAGCGTAAATGGGAATAATACAAAAGGGAAAAAGCACTCAAAGAAAATAGAATCGCAAAATCTAATGCTTTTTGTGTTCTAAGAGTGCGTAGGATTATCACTCCAATACTCAAACCTAAAACAATGATAAGCATATCTGTATCATAATAACCAAACATTGTGCGATTATAATAACTCACACTCATTGCACTTAAAAATCCGCTTAATGCACAGGGAATTGCTCCGAAGTTGCGCGTCAAAGCCATAAGGGGAAAAACAATCAAACTTCCAAAGATTGCAGGGAGAATGAATAAGACTTGCTCCAAATTAAAGGGAAGACAAAGGGTGAGGAATGCGGTTAAGATAGAAAGAATCTCGCTTGTGGATTTATAAAGGGGCAGATGAGAGGAGATAGAAAGAGTAAAAAAATCTTGCAAAAAATTTGGAAGATGCCAAATAGGAGATTGCCCAAACTCCAAAGCAAAAGATTGCTGAAATTCTTGATAAAGTTTTAAAAGTTCTTTTGCGCCTTGTGCGTAGAAATAGCCATCGTGCGTGTTGAGCAAAGGGGCTTGATTGTAAAAATATTGTGGATAGGCACTAAGCACAAAAGGATAATAAAGCCGAAGCAAAACACAAAGCAAAAAGACAAAAAATGCTAGACTAAGAAAGGATTTTAGGCGCATTCTTTTCCCGCGATTCTTTTTGTAGTTTTTTGGCTTGTTTATAAAATTCTATCATTCCGCCTTTGTGGATTGTTTTGCAGGCTTGAATTAAGCTTGCACCCAAACGATAAGAGAAAGTTTGCTTTTCGTAGATTGCGCTTTTATAGTCATCATAAGATTTCAAAGGAGGGAGTTTTAAATGAGGGGATTTAGCAATGATGTGCGCATAAAATCTTGCTTCTTGCCTGTGTTTCAAAGCAATAAAAGCAAGAATAAAAGGCAATTTTAAGCAACCCCAAAGGGTTTTATAGTTTTGAATGATTGCATAGCCTAGTTTGTAGGAGAGATGATAACGAATCCTCTCATAGCCATAAGTTGTGTTAGCAATGAATCCCTTTGTGTTTGGGCTTCCGCTTGCATCTAGCCATTGCTTGTAATACAGATTCCATTCTTGCCAGATTTGGTTGCAAAGGTGATTATTCCAAAAGCGATTCTTTGAACCATATGCGTGAATGAGAATAGGATTTTGATTCTTGCGCCACAGCACACTTCCACAATAACGATTATCTAGCACTTTAGTTTTTAATTTTTTTTCAAAAATCAACAAAGAAAAAATAGCTTGGTCGTTTAGTGCGTGTTTTGCACTTTGGGAATAAATAAAATCATAACATTCTAGCGGGCTTTCTAAAGTATCATTAAAAACAATAATTCCTGTTCTATATATTTCAAGATTCGCAAACTCTTGCGGTGCAGAAGGCAGGCTTGCTTTAAGCTTGTTTTTGCCGCGATTGGCTGCTAATACATAATCTCCCATTAAATGCTTCAAATGTCCAATTTCGTGGAGCAACAAAATATCAAAATCCAAATAAATGACGCATTCACATTCTTGTAGGTATTTCAAGCCTTCAAAGCAAGCATAAACCATATGTGTCCAACGATTCAAAAAAGAATCATTGCGCAAATTTATGGGTGTTTTGCGATAGGTGTTGAGTTTGGTGATAAAATCCTCTTTTGTAAAAGCTTCAAACTTAACTTCGCTTGTTCCCGCAATTTGTTTTAAGGCTTTTTTGTCGCTCTTGCTAAAGCCATCGTGAATCAAATAGAAAATATCCACCTTATCGGCACATTTTGCCTTGATATTAGCTAAAAGCGCACCAATCACAAAGGCAGAATCGCAAGTCGCGCAAAGTAGGATTCCTAATGGGTATTTTTTCATTGATTTGTCCAAGTTTGATAATTGATAGTTTTTAGCGATGTAAAAAGATATTTTATAATAATTTTTGCAAATTTCCTAAAACTTTGTAATGGAATCTTAACAAGTGAGATTCTTATTATAAATTGCCACGCCGATAAATCGGCTCACAATGACAAAGGAGATAGCACGCAAGGACGATGTGGGATTCGTTTTTTAGCCTATAAGGACAATTATGCGTTATCTTGCGGTTTGCGAGGATTTTTTGAAGAACCACCACCACAGCCGCAGCCACAACCTTTATCTTTCTTAGGGTAAAGTTTATAGCCAAAGTATAAAAGCGCACCAACTAAAATAATTCCTAAAATAAAAGTTTCCATTTAACCTCCAAAACAAGATTCTATGAATAGTTCATAGAATCTTAAAATTTAACCATTAAAACGCATAAACAATTTCTACTTTGAATTGATTTCTATCTTCTGAATCTGTTTGTGGAGAAATATAACTTCCGCTACGCTCTGTTTTTAAAAACGCATAATAGGTATAGATTTCTAAGTTTTCATTGTATCCCCAAGTAAGATTTGGTGTAATTTCATAAAAGTCAATGTCTGTTGTAGTGCGATTTGGAATATCTTTGACTTTATTTTTGCCATTGACATAATCTATTCCAATATTTAGATTCTCAAGTAAATCATAAGACAAAGACGCATAAAAGACATCTAAGTCTTTTTCTGTATTTTTGTTGATTGCGCCCCCAATCGCAGAAAAATTCACTCCTGTGGCATCGTAATTATCAAACCAAACCGCGCCCGCCATTTGCAATGCACCCTCATCGTCCAAAGAGACTGCGAAATTATCTTTTGTGTTTGTAATGTAGCCAAGATTTAAACCTAATGGAATCTCTAATTTTGCTAAATCTACACCGGCTTCAAGGCTGATAAAGTCGCTTTTTGTTTGCATTCTATTATAAGCTCCACCCAAAGCTTGCACGAGAGTTGCCACCCCAGAGCTTTGTGTTTGTGTGTAGGCGTATTGTCCGCTTAAATGAAAGAAATCTTGATAGAATCCAAGCTGATAAAAGAATGCGGAATCCACAATATCATCAATATGGAAATACCAAAGTTGTGATTCTACGTTGCCAAAGTCAAACTCCCAATTCCCAATTCCCGCAAGCAGATAGAGCGGTTTAGTAATGCTTGTTTCTTGCGGTAAATCATCTTTTGTATCATCTAATGCCCAAGAGTCAAATGCTCCTGCGACTAAACTAACGCTAGGCAAATCACTATTAACAAACAAAATCCCCGTTCCTCTGTCCTCTCCCACATCATTTAGAGGTGTATCTAAGCGCATTTTGCCAAGTGTGATATTTGTGCTTGTGGAATCAGGCGTAATCACTGCATTAAAAGTGCTTACGCCAAAGCTATTATCTTTGCCAGAACCTAGCCCATAACCCAAAAAGGATTCCGAATTTTCTATTGTGCCATCTTCGTTTAAATCCACGCCTTTGCCGTGATTTGTGTTTTGAGAATTTTCATAATAAATTCCGAGATTAAGTGCGATATTCTCTGAAGCAGGGATTTTAAACTCTGCTTCTGCGTGCCAAGTATGCTCTACATCGCCGCTTTTTTCGCCATCTTTGTTAAATTGAGGATTCTTAAAACGATTGTCTTCGTATTCATAACGCAAAAATCCGCTGACATCTATTCCCTTTATTGCTTCTTCTAGGCTCTGTGCATTTGCGTTTGCCGCAAGTGCCAAAAGCCCTACTAGACTTAAACTTGATTTTATATCCATAAAAACTCCTTCATTTCAAAATTTCAATCTAAGGCGATTAAAAATGAGATAGAATCTTATCATTAAAAAGATTAAATGAAAATAATTATCATAAATAATAAATAAAATTTTAAAAGAATGAGGATTTTTCCCAAAAAAACTTGAAGTCAAGAGTTTATTATTTATAACTTATTTATAATTGTTTGGTATAATGCGCTGAATCTTTTAATTTTGGGAGTATTTAGATGAAAAAATATTTGAAAAAAATCTCTGACCCAAGAATCGTTGGTGCATTTAGTAAAAGTGGTTTAGGATTAGCTGCTGTGCTTCTTATTGTAGGTTGTGATAGCCCACAAGAAACAGACAAAAGTGGTATTCAAGAAGCAACCAAAAGAGGTGCAACCGTTACGATTGAGCGGCAAGCCGATGGAAGTTATAAAATTCTTGACGAAGTGCCAAGTGCGCAAACACGAGTGATTTTGCGCGAAAATGGAACGGAGCGAATCCTAAGTCAAGCAGAAATTGACCAAATTATCGCAGAAGAAAACAAAAAAATAGAAGCAGGCACTTCACAACTTACCAACCCAACAGGCGCAGGATTATCTCTAGGGGAAACGATTTTAGCAAGTGCAGCAGGTGCGATTTTGGGAAGTTGGATTGGAAGCAAGCTTTTCAACAATCAAAACTATCAAGCCCAACAAAGAACAAGTTATAAAACCCCACAAGCTTATGAACGTTCTCAAAGCTCTTTCAAGCAAAATGCAAATGCAAGAACAGGAACAACAGCAGGAAAAAGTGGGTTTTATTCTCCAAACAACACAGGTTCTACGCAGAATCGCTCCACAACAAGCACAAGACAAAGTTATGGTGGCTAAAAATGCAGATTTTAAATACGCAACCGCTTAATAATGCAGATTTGGAGGACTTGGGGCTTAGTTGGCATACCGATGTAGATTCTATGCCTTATGTCAGTGATGAGATTGTAGAAATCAGTGAGGAAGAAGCGCAAGGATTCTACAATGCTGCAAATGAGCTTTATGATATGTATGCAGAAGCAGGGCAATATGTCATAGATAATGATTTGTTTTTTGAGCTTGGAATCCCATTCAATCTTGTGGAGGCTATTGAGCGAAGTTGGGAGGAGGAAGTGCATTGGCATCTGTATGGGCGCTTTGATTTAGCAGGAGGATTGGACGGCAATCCTATTAAGTTGCTAGAGTTTAATGCAGATACTCCTACAATGGTATATGAAAGCGCAATCGTTCAATGGGCACTTTTAAAGAAAAATGGATTCAAAGAATCTTTGCAATTTAACAATCTTTATGAGGCATTGGGAGATAATTTTAAACGAATGATTACTCTAGGAGAGGATATTTCCCATTTTAATGAAATTTATGAGGGTTGGAAGATTCTCTTTTCTAGTATTGCTGGAAGTGAGGAGGAGGAGCGCACCGTCAAACTCTTAGAAGTAATCGCAAAAGAAGCGGGATTTGAAACAAATTTTTGCTATGCGCACGAGGCAACATTGAGCGAAACAGAAGGCTTGAGCCTTGAGGGTGTGAATTATGAGTTTTGGTTTAAGCTGATTCCTTGGGAGAGTATCGCAGTAGATGAGCCGGAATTAGCGCAGCTGATGACTGCTATGATTGCAAACAAAAATACAATCTTTTTGAATCCTGCTTATACTTTAATGTTTCAAAGTAAGCGAATGTTGAAGATTCTATGGGATTTGTTTCCCAACCACCCCCTATTGCTTGAAACTTCCTACGAGCCACTCAATCAAAAGCAGGTTAAAAAACATGCCTTTGGAAGGGAGGGAGAGAGTGTAAGCATTTTGGACGCACAAGGAAAGATTCTTAAAAGTTGTAGCGGAGAGTATGATAACTATCCCGAAATTTATCAGGCTTTTGCAACGCAAAATCATCATAATGGAAGCCTTTATCAGCCCAATGTTTTTTATGCTTATGAAGCTTGTGCATTGGGATTTCGCAAGGGTGGGGAGATTTTGGATAATATGTCCAAATTTGTAGCACATAAGATTAGGTAAGACAAAATGCAAGGCTGTTTTTTGGGGTTTTTAAAATTGTTGTATAGCTTTTAGCTATGGTATTTGTTAAGGAAAAAAATGGAATCTTTAAATCATCTCAATAGCGTTAATGACTTCAATGAAGCAAAACAAGTTATTCCTGGTGGCGTCAATTCTCCTGTTCGCGCCTTTAAAAGCGTGGGCGGCACGCCACCTTTTATTGCTAACGGGCGTGGAGCTTATTTAATTGATGAGGACGGAAATCGTTACATTGATTTTGTGCAAAGTTGGGGACCTTTGATATTTGGTCATTGCGACAAGGACATTGAAGAAGCGGTGATAGAGTCCGTGAAAAAAGGCTTGTCTTTTGGCGCACCCACGACTTTAGAAACAGCACTTGCTAAGGAAGTCATTAGCATTGTAGAGGAAGTAGAAAAAATCCGTTTCGTTTCAAGTGGAACAGAAGCAACAATGAGTGCGATTCGTCTTGCGCGTGCCTTTAGTGGCAGAGAGGATATCATCAAGTTTGAGGGTTGCTATCACGGACATAGTGATTCTTTGTTGGTCTCTGCGGGAAGTGGAATGGCAACCTTTGGCAATCCTAGCTCACCGGGTGTGCCACAAGATTTCACGCAACATACATTAGTCGCGCAATACAACGATTTAGCAAGTGTGGAATCCTGCATTACTCTAAGTCAAAAGCAAGGTAAGGGTGTCGCTTGCGTGATTGTTGAACCCATAGCGGGCAATATGGGACTTGTGCCAAGTGAAGTGGAGTTTTTGGAGGGTTTAAGAATGCTTTGCGATAAACACGGGATTCTATTAATCCTAGATGAAGTAATGAGTGGTTTTCGGGCGAGTTTGTGCGGTTCGCAATCCTTTTATAAAGTGCGAGGAGATTTGGTAACCTTTGGCAAAGTTATTGGAGGTGGAATGCCTGTGGGCGCATTTGGCGGGAGAGCGGAGATTATGGATTTGCTTTCCCCCAAAGGCGCAGTTTATCAAGCAGGAACTTTGAGCGGAAACCCTGTGGCAATGAGTGCGGGACTCGTTTCATTGCGCAAACTAAAAGAAGATTCCAAAATCTATGAGAGATTGGAGGGCTTAGCCTTAAAACTGACACAAGGGTTGAAAAGTCTTTGTGCGGAGTTTCAGATTCCTTTGCAAACTTGCGTGCGCGGAAGTATGTTTGGATTCTTTTTTAACGATAAAAAGGTGAGAAACTTCCAAGACGCACTCAAGAGTAATACAGAAATGTTTGCGCGCTTCCATCAAGGAATGTTGAATAAGGGAGTTTATTTTGCCGCTTCGCAGTTTGAAACAGGATTTATTTGTGCTGCAATGAATGAGGAACTCATTGAGGGCGTATTGGAACGAGCACGAGAGGTTTTGTTGGAGATTCACACTTATGGTAAGTAAGCAAGATTTGCAATTCAATGAGGATATGGGTAACCAAACGCAAAAATCCAATCAGGGGGAATCGCAGAGTGAGGATTCCAAGCCCAAAGAGGAATTAAAATACAAAGATGCTCTGTTAGCTTATTCTAATGCAGCATTAGGAATCTCAATGGTTGTTGCTGTGCTGATTGGGGTAGGGATTGGCTATGGCTTAGAATCACTCTTTGGCGTGCGCTGGCTTTTTTGGCTGGGCGTTGTATGGGGAGTGTGTGCAGCAATTTTGAATGTCTTTAAAGCCTACAAGCGTCAAAAGCGCGAATTAGATGAACTTGCAAAAGACCCAAAATATGCCTACAATGCAAACAATCCAAAAGCATTTGATGATGAAGATGATGATTAAAGGCAAATGAAAAAGCTCTTTTTGTTTTTTGTATTTGCTGGATTAGTTTGTTTTTGCTTTTGGGTTGGCTTTGGCGGAATCTTTGCGCTCAATTTCACCTTTGCGATTCTGTCTTTTGCATTAATTGTTTCTATTGTGTTTTATGTGCAAAAGCGTAAGATTCAAGGCTTAATTCAAAATGCAAGTCAAGAGGAATTGGAAGCCTTAAGCGAAGCCTATAAAAGTAAGCAAGAAAGGGCGCAAGAGGAGGAAGAGGAATTTTGGGGAGAATCGCGACTACAAGAGGATTCCAAAGCTCCCACACAATCTCCACAAGTAGAATCGCAAGAGGACTTCAAGCCTACAAAAACGCGCTTTTGGCAAAATTTCAGTGCGCAAAATGCCAAAACAGGTGCGAAAATGTTTTTTTATCCTTTGCGACTTTTTGTGTATGGATTCCTTGTCGTTGGAATCTTGTTCCTTATTTCGCACCAAATCTTTGATTCTTTTGCCTTTTTGGGTGGCTTAATCTTTGCAAATGTCTTGGTTGTATCGTTTCTTTTTGTGAAAGACTGATTTTTTATGTGATACTTTAGGATTCCTCCTCCTCAAAATCATTTTTGCCCCGTGCAATAAAAAGAATACGCGTTCCGCTAAAATCAAAATGTTCGCGCAAGAAATTCACCAAATACCGCTTATAGCTAAAATGTAAGCTTTTAGGACGATTCATAATCAGCGCAATTTGTGGGGGCTTGATTTCAAATTGCGTTGCATAATAGATTTTTACGATTTTCCCGTGGTCGCTAGGGAGCGGGTGGTGCTTGGTGGCTTCCTTGAGGATTGCATTAAGCTTTGCAGTTGGAATCCTAAAGGCAAAATTGCGATAAACTTTTAGGATTTCTTCCTCTAGTTTTTGGATATGGCGACCATTTTTGGCAGAAATTGTAAGAATCGGGGCATATTCTAAGAACTTAAAGCGCAACTTAAAATCCTCTAAGATTCCTTTAAAATCCTTGTGCGCAATGTCCCATTTGTTTAAAACAACAATCACACCAAGCTTGTATTCATCTATCAATCCCGCAATTTTCTCATCTAATTCTACAAAAGGCGCAGAAGCATCAAGCACCAAAAGCGCAATATCTGTGCGCCCTAGCACCTCACGCGTGCGTTGCAAGGCAAATTTTTCCAAGCCCTCAATCTTGCCTCTTTTTCGGATTCCAGCAGTATCTACGAAATTGACTAATTGCCCTTTGATTTCTCCTTTTTCATCTACAGGGTCTATGGTCGTCCCAGCAATAGGGGAGACGATAGCGCGTTCGCCCTTAAGCAAAGCATTCAATAATGAACTTTTCCCTACATTGACGCGCCCGATGATTCCGATATTAATTAACTCTTCTTGCGCTTGCTGTGTGGAATCCTCGCAATCTTCTTGTGAAAACTCTAAACCCTCCTCTAAATCCTCTTGCGTTTCTTGATTGAAAAACTGCTCTAATGCGTCATTCTTAAGAGCCGATAGAATCGCGTTTTCAAGCTCTAGGATTCCGCGATTATGAGAAACGGAGACAAAAAACATTTGTTTTGCGCCAAACTCCATAAACTCCCACGCATTTTGTTTTTCTCTGTCATTATCAATCTTATTAACTACCAAAAAAATATTAGGATTTTTGCGCTCAAGAGAGTAAAAAATCTCTTTGTCTATTGCTTGGGGAGCGGTTTTGCCATCTACAAGATACAAAATCAAATCCGCATTTTCACCTGTTTGCAGAGAATGCTTTGAGACGTTTTGAAACAAAGCATCTTTGCTCTCTAATCCGCCGGTATCCAAGAGTAAAAAGGGCAAGTTTTGCAGAGAAATTGTTGCCTTTTTGACATCACGTGTCGTGCCTGCAATCTCTGAAGTAATCGCAATTCTTTGTTTGCAAAATCGGTTGAACAGCGAGCTTTTACCCGCATTGGGACGCCCGATAATCGCAATGCTTCCATAAAATTTATCCATTAAAAACCTTTAAATTAAAGTCTGATTTTACTTTAAGCTACGCACCTTTGTCAAATCTTTAGCTAAATTTTAGGCATAAGATTTTACGATTCTGCCAAAAATTTATGGAAAGAATAATGGAATCTAATAAGCAAGCAATTCTTGCAATGCTTTTAGCAGGATTGCTTTTTACCGCTATGGGAATGTTTGTCAAAGTGCTTACACCAAACTTACCTGCCATAGAAGTGGCTTTTGCTCGGAATTTCTTTGGTCTGCTTTGGGTTCTTGTTGCCTTAATACTTAACCCTCCAAAAACCAAGCAAGGTGGCAAGCCTTTTATTCTCTTTTTTCGTGGATTTGCAGGAGGAAGTGCGATGATGGCATATTTTTATAATATGTCTGTAATGCCTTTAGGCACGGCTTTTGCATTTTCTTATACTTCGCCTATTTTTTTGGCACTTTTGAGTATGATTTTTATTCACGAGCGCGTGTCCTTAAGGATTTGGACAGCTATTTTTATGGGATTTGGCGGAATCTTGCTTATCTCCAATCCTCAAAGCATTGATTTAAGCTTTTTTGGATTCTTAATCGGAATTTACAGCGGGATTGGTGCAGCACTTGCGTATCTTTCTGTTGCAGAACTTGCCAAGAACTATGACCCGCGCATTATTATTGGTTCTTTGATGCTAAGTGGTTCTATTTTGCCGCTTTTAATGCAGTTTGTGCCTTATGAGAACTATCCTATCGCGTTATTTAAACCTTTTGTAATGCCGAACTTGCAAGAATGGGGGCTGATTTTTGGGCTTGGGGTCGTCTCTATGTATGCGCAAATTTATATGACCAAAGCTTATAGTTTAGGGAATCCACCAATGATTGGAGCGATTTCTTATGTTACAATCTTTATGGCAACTTTAGCGGGAATTATTCTAGGAGACCAAGTGCCACACGGCTTAGTTATCATTGGTATGATTTGCATTGCGTGTGGTGGAATCTTGGCTGCATTTTCAAGAAAATACAAAAAAGTAAAATGAGTTTGAATGTGTGATGAACCACCGCGACACTTTTATGCTATAATTCTGCCATTATTTAAATTATAAAGAGGGTTGATGTTTCACATTGTCTTTAATGCTGATGAAAATTACATAAAATACAATGCAGTTTTGATGATGAGTATTATTAAAATTGCATTGAAACAAACTTGTAAACAAGAGGCAACTAAAATCTCTCCCCCCCCCCCCGCAAGACTCTAGTGAGCAAGGCTATTGCTTCCATATTTTGAGTGATTCTCTTTCGCTCTGTACGCAAAACAAACTTCAAGAGCTTGAAAAAGAACTCAACGCTCTTTATCCTTGTCGTATTCTCATACATTTTCTTAGTGGCGAGGAGTTTAAGGATTCACCCAAATGGGCAAATCATACGAATCATTTGACATATTTTAGAATCAAACTCGCTTCTGTGTTACCACAAGAAATTGACAGATGTTTATATTTAGATATAGATATGCTTGTTTTACAACCCTTAGAGGAATTGTTTGCTTTAGATTTGGGGGAAAATATCGCCGCAGTTGTGCTAGATTGCAGCAATCCTTATCAAGAAAAACGTTTAAAGGCACGAGATTCCACACAAGCGGATTTTGTCTTTCCTTTTAGGAAAGAGTATTTTAATGCAGGATTTATGTTGATTAACCTTAAGAAATGGAGAGAATCTCAAGTAGAGAGTAGAGCGTTGGAATTTATGCGCACTTTTATTACAAGAGTAGGCGACCAAGATATTTTAAACGCAGTCATTGGCAAAGAAACGCTTAAACTTCCTCCTAAGTGGAATTTCTTTATCAATCATTTCAACGCAGAGAGATTGGGAAGGGCGGATAACTTCTGTGCTGATGAGAGCAAAAACTGCCTCTATGGCTATACAAGCAAGCAATATCAAGAATCTTTCAGGCAAATTGCGATTGTGCATTATACCTTTTTGGGTGCGAAACCTTGGGAAAATGAGTGCAAAATACTAGATACCGCGTATTTGCCTCTTACTTATCCCTATTACGCGACTTGGTGGGAAATCGCGCTACAAACACCGATTTTCAATCAAGAACTAAAAGAGCTTTTAAACAATCTCAAAGAAAGAGCATTACAAGACTATGCAAAGGCACTTTCGGGCAAGTTATTGCAGTTAGAAAACAAATTATTATTGCCATTAAAAAATAAAATATCGCCATTAGAGAATGAGCTATCGCAATTACAAGCAAGAATGCAAAAAGTAGAGGAATCACAAAAAATCTATGGTGCAAAGAAACGAGTGCAAAATCACTTAAACTACAAACTAGGCGTGGTCATTGTGGAATCGCAAAATATTTTTAAGAAAGTGATTCTGCCCTTTAGAATGGCGCGGATTGTTTATTTGCACAAAAAACAGCTTAAAATCCTCCAAAGTCTTTATGCGCTTAATCCACAACTAAAGCCTCCAGCACTTTCGCGATATAGTGATTTGCAAGAGGCATTATCCTATCAAAACAGCGTTTTTTATCAAACAGGCGAAAGATTCCTAAACTCTTGCAAACAATGGTTTAAAGGAAAATTTATAAAAATTTTATAATTAAAGGCGACAAATCAAATCTTTTCTTGCAATTAAAGCGCAAATGTCTTGTAAAAATCAATGAAAAAGCGTTATAATTAGAGCTTTTATTCAGCGTTATAAAGACAAAAAGGAATCTCCGTGCCAAAAGACGCACAATACGAAAATACAACAGAAGTTTTAGAGAAAGTTCAAGAACCTATCCGCTATAAAGTCATTTTGCTAAACGATGATTACACAACACAAGAATTTGTAATAGAAGTCTTGCAAAAAATCTTTCATAAGAATTTTGAAGATTCGCTCAATCTTATGCTGCAGATTCATCACAATGGTAAGGGTGTTTGTGGAATCTACCCTTATGATATTGCCGAAATTAAAGCAGTGCAAGTGCGTAAAATGGCAAAAGAAAAGCAATATCCACTACGCGCAATTTTAGAAAAAATATAAGAGAAAAAACTATGTTTGAAATTAGTAAAGAATTAAATGTCGTGCTACAAAATGCACAAAAGGAAGCAAAGCTTAGAGGACACGAATATTTAACCTTAGAGCATATTTTTCAAGCTTTATTAGAAAACAAAAAAGTCATTAAAGCCTTGCAAGAATGTGGCGGAAATATTGAAATAATGAAACAGCAAGTTAAAAGATATTTAGAGCATTTTTTGACTGCTTTTCCAGAATATAAAGACAACAACGAAATGCCACAAGAAACGCTTGCAGTTACGCGTGTAATTGAAATGATGATAAGTCATGTAAGAGGCTCACAACGCAAACAAGCGCAAGTGAGTGATTTGCTTGCTGCGATTTTGGAGGAGGAAAAGGCATTTTGCACACAGGTTCTTAAAACGCAAGGAATCACGCGTTTGAATATCCTAGAATACATCACAGAAAATCAAGAGGAATTTAATATTGGCTTGGACAAAACAGAGGACAAAGTAGAATCCAATCAAAGACAAGAGGAGCAATCAGAATCCGCATTAGAGAGATTCTGCACAAATTTGACGCAAGAAGCAAGAGAGGGCAAGATTGACCCTGTCATCGGGAGAGAAGTAGAAATTCGTCGATGCTTTGAAATTCTATTGCGCAAGAAGAAGAATAATCCTTTATTAGTCGGTGAGCCTGGTGTTGGAAAAACTGCAGTAGCCGAAGGATTAGCCCTTAAAATCACGCAAGAAGCAAGTCCTTTGGATAAAACTGAAATTTATATGCTCAATATGGGCGCACTCGTGGCAGGAACAAAATATCGGGGAGACTTTGAAAAACGCATTAAACTCCTAAGTGATGAAGTGCTTGAGCGCGGGAATGTCGTGCTTTTTATTGATGAGATTCATATGCTCATTGGTGCAGGGGCAACAAATAGTGGTAGTATGGACGCAAGCAATCTACTCAAACCTATGCTTGGTAACGGAAAACTACGTTGCATAGGAGCTAGCACTTATGCGGAATATCGCTCCTTTTTAGACAAAGACAAGGCACTTTCACGTCGTTTTGCCAAAGTGGAAGTAAAAGAGCCAACCCAAGAGGAAAGCATTTTGATTTTGCAGGGCGTGAAAAAATATTACGAAAATCATCACAATGTGCGCTATACTGATGAGGGAATCGCATTAATGGTAGAACTATCGGTGCGTTATCTGCACGAGCGATTCTTGCCCGATAAGGCGATTGACATTATGGACGAAGTGGGCGCGAGCTACAAGCTAGATGGCAGGAGTGGAAAGGTAAGCCTACAAAGCATCAAACAAATGGTAGCCAAAATGGCTAAAATTCCGGAAATTGAAGCAACTAAGAATGATAAAAGCTTGCTTAAAAACTTGGAAAAACATCTCAAAAGTAGAATCTTCGGACAAGACGAAGCCATTAGTGAAGTCGTTAGTGCGTTAAAACGCAACAAAGCAGGGTTAAGCACTCCAAATAAACCCATAGGCTCTTTTCTTTTTAGCGGTCCAAGCGGAGTGGGTAAAACAGAACTTGCAAAAGAGCTTGCAAAATCCCTTAATATCAACTTTGAGCGCATTGATATGAGCGAATATATGGAGAAATTCTCTACTTCCCAGCTTATTGGTGCAGCGGCAGGATATGTTGGCTATGAAAAAGGTGGAATTCTCACAGAGATGATAAAGAAAAATCCACATACTTTGCTACTCTTAGACGAAGTAGAAAAGGCACACCCTGAAGTCTTGAATCTCTTTTTGCAGGTAATGGATTATGGAAAATTAACCGACAATAACGGACAAAGTATAGACTTTTCTTCAGTCATTTTGATTTTAACTTCTAATGTTGGTTCTAAAGAATCCCCAATTCTAGGCTTCAAAAAAGATTCCAACACGCGCTTTAATAGTGCGATTAAAGAGACTTTTTCGCCTGAATTTAGGAATCGCCTAGACGCAATTATCGCCTTTAATGCGCTAAGTCCAAAAGAAATTTTAAAAATTGTAGAAAAAAACATTGCGGATTTGAATCAACAAATTAAAGCAAAGGGAATTGAAGTCGTTTTGGAAAAAAGTGCGAGAGAGTATTTGGCAGAAGTTGGATTCAATACCGAACTTGGCGCGCGTCCTTTGGCACTTGTGATTCAAAAAGAAATCAAGAATCCGATGAGTGATTTGATGTTGTTTGGAGATTTAGAGAAAGGTGGAAAAATATTTTTTGAATACAAAAATAAACAGCTGATATACCATAGTCAAAAACCTCAAAAAACAACCGCTAAAAAAACCAAAAAGAGCACAAAAGGCAAAGAATGATAGATTTTGCTTGGAATTTAGAATCGCAAGTCGCAGCCATCTATCGTGTAAGTGGCTATGTGCATGGGATTAGTGAGATAGAATCTCAAAGGCTAGATTCCTTTTTTGGATTAGAAAAAGAAATCAAACTTTTATGTGCCAATACAGAGTCCTTTTTGTTTCGTGATTTAGGGGTTAATGTTTTGTTGTGGGGAGCAAGAGGTTGTGGTAAAAGCTCATTGATTAAGGCAATTTTGCTTCAATATGCTAAAGAGGGTTTGAGGATTTTGCAAATTGAAAAAGAGCATTTAGAGATTCTGCCAGAGGTTTTAGATATTTTGCGCAATAAACATTATAAATTTATTATTTTTTGTGATGATTTGAGTTTTGAACAAGATGAAAAAACTTATAAAAACCTTAAAAGCATATTGGAGGGAGGTTTAGAATCTTTGCCTAAAAATATAAAAATCTATGCGACTTCCAACCGACGACATTTGTTGCCTGAATTCCACGATGAGAACGAGATATTTGGCTATGAAGGAAATGAGGATAAAATCGCTTTAAGCGACCGCTTTCCTTTGTGTATAGGATTCTACACGCAAGGCAATGCGGAGTATTTGGAAGTTTTGGCGGGATATTTTAAGAAAGAAAAAGACACAAAAGAATGGGAAAAAATTTGTAGAATCGCATTACAATATGCTGTTCAAAAAGGCACACGCAATCCTCGCACTGCGGCACAATTTTATACACTTTATCAAAGCGGTTTGTTGGATTATCTATAAAGGAGAAAAAATGATTAAAAAATGTTTATTCCCAGCTGCTGGCTATGGCACACGATTCTTGCCTGCAACAAAAACAACACCCAAAGAAATGCTACCTATTATCAATAAACCCTTGATTCAATATGGTGTGGAAGAGGCAATGGAAGCTGGAATCTTTAATATGGCAATCGTTACAGGACGTGGAAAAAGGTCGCTAGAGGATTATTTTGATATTAATTATGAATTAGAACATCAGCTAAAAGGCACAAGCAAAGAGAATCTTTTAAAAGATATTCGCAATGTTTTGGAGACTTGCAGTTTTTCTTACACACGGCAAATGGAAATGAAAGGCTTAGGACACGCAATATTAGTTGGAGAAAGTCTTGTTGGAAATGAACCTTTTGCGGTAATTTTGAGTGATGACTTATGTGATAATGAGGGAGGGCAGGGCGTATTAAGCCAAATGTGTAAAATCTATGCAAAATATCGTTGCTCTATTGTTGCAGTAGAAGAAGTCGCACTAGAAGAGGTGAGCAAATATGGTGTGATTGCGGGAAGAAAAATAGATGAAGATGTTTTTGTTGTGGATAATATGATTGAAAAACCAAGTCAAGAGGAAGCTCCAAGCAATTTAGCGATTATTGGACGCTATATTTTAACACCAGATATTTTTGAGATTCTACATCGTACCAAACCCGGAAAAAATGGTGAAATTCAAATCACTGATGCACTTTTAGAACAATGTAAAAAGGGTATGGTGCTTGGGTATAAATTCAAAGGTGTGCGCTATGATTGCGGAAGTGTAGATGGTTTTGTCAAAGCCACAAATATTTTTTATGATAAGCTAAAGCGATAGAATCAAGAAATGTATAGTTTTAATTTTTATCTTTTTATCTTTTTGTTTTTATGTCTCTTGATGATGCCATTTTTTTTGCTTGGGGGCGGATTTATTATTTATGAAAGAATCCAAGCTTATCTTGCGGCGATAAGAGGACGAGAGAAAAAGTTTCATAACATCAACTATCTTGTTTCTATTTTTAAAGATGAAAATTCTGAACAAGAATTATTAGAAGAAGCATTAGCTGCTTTCAATCAGCATTTTTTACATTTTGGGGATATAGGAAAAGAGAGCAAGGAATATCAAGGACGACTTGATTTTATCGGTGCGCTTTCTTGGTGTCCCAAAATGGACATTGACCGCGTGGTAAATTACCGAGAAGATCTTGTTAAAGCTAATCCAAACTTTAAAAAAGAAATTGAAACCGTCATTGGTCAAGCATTGAAAAATCGTGATGAGAAAAAAGGTAAAAAGAAATGATAAATCAAAAAAGGAAATGTAATGGATTTTTTAGCATTAAAGGGTGAAACGCGTTTGCAAGGAGCAATCAATATCGCAGGAGCAAAAAATTCTGCCTTGCCTCTCATTGCATTAACCTTGCTTACGACAAATAAAGTCATTCTTGAAAATTTGCCCAATGTAGTGGATATTAAGACATTCTTTAGTCTTCTAGATATGCTAGGTTGTCAAGTTTGCGAAATAGATAGCCACACAACAAGTGTAGAAATCTCCAAACTCAACAGCACAAAAGCAACTTATGATATTGTGCGCAAAATGCGTGCTTCTATCTTGGTTTTAGGACCGCTTTTGGGGAGATTTGGACATTGTGAAGTTAGTTTGCCTGGAGGTTGTGCGATTGGAGCTCGTCCAGTAGATTTACATATTAAAGCATTAGAAAAAATGGGTGCAGAGATTCGTATTGAGGGAGGTTATATTGTCGCAACCGCCAAAGAGGGATTAAAAGGCACAACGATTAATTTTGATAAAATCACGGTTACAGGAACAGAAAACATACTAATGGCAGCTGCAATGGCAAAGGGTAAGACAACGATTATCAATGCGGCTAAAGAGCCTGAAGTCGTCCAACTCTGCGAGATTCTAAAAGAAAGTGGTATGGAAATTAATGGAATCGGAAGTGATGAGATTGAAATCTATGGAACAAATATGGAAGGCTTAAAATTGCCAGAAAAAATTGCCGTGATTCCAGACCGCATTGAAGCAGGAACTTACCTTTGTGCTGGAGCAATCACAAATTCTCAAATCACCTTGCACAAAATTAATCCCAATCATTTGGGAGCAGTCATTTCTAAGCTAGAGGAAATTGGCTTTAAACTTACTTTTAACCACGATTCCATTACAATTTATCCTGCTCAAAAACGCAATAGCTTTGAGCTTTCTACGACAGAATATCCGGGATTCCCCACAGATATGCAAGCTCAATTTATGGCACTTGCAACACAATGTGAGGGAAGTAGTATTATTGAAGAAAGATTGTTTGAAAATCGCTTTATGCATGTAAGTGAGTTGCAAAGAATGGGTGCAAACATCAGTTTGCGGGGAAATACTGCAACCATCTATGGAATCAGCGAATTAATCGGTGCAGATGTTATGGCGACAGATTTACGCGCTTCTAGTGCCTTAGTGCTTGCGGGTCTCGTCGCAAAGGGAGAAACAAACATTCATAGAATTTATCATTTGGATAGAGGCTATGAAGATTTGGAAGCAAAGCTCACAAAATTGGGTGCTCAAATTTCCCGTTTGCAAGAATAGGGTAGCAATGGATATCTCGCATATTCCTGTTTTATTAAATCAAGTCGTAGAATCTTTCCAAACACCCCCAATACAAAAGGGTGGGGTGCTAATTGATTGCACTTTGGGCTTTGGGGGACATAGTGAGGCACTCTTAAGGGCTTATCCCAAACTTGAAATTATAGGAATTGACCAAGACAAAAACGCTATTACCTTTGCTAGTGAGCGACTAAGGGGATTTGGAAAGAGATTTTCTTATCAATTTGGTAGATATAGTGAAGTGCTAAGGCAGCTTTTGGAGAATGTGGAATTGTATAAAAATCTTGTTGGAATCTTGGCAGATATTGGTGTTTCCTCTTTGCAATTTGATGATAGAAGTCGCGGATTCTGCTTTGATTCAGAAACGCTTGATATGCGAATGAATCAAGAACAAATTTTAAATGCAAAAGAAATTGTAAATCATTATACTCCCAATCAATTGGAGCAAATTTTTAGAGATTTTGGAGAGATTAGAGAGTATAAAAAGCTTACGCGTTTGATTATAGAATCGCGTAAAATAGAGAAAATTACAAGCTCAAAAGACTTAAGTTCTCTTATTGTCAAGCACTTTAAGCACCCAAAGATTCACCCTGCAACACAAGCCTTTCAAGCTTTAAGAATCGCAGTAAATGATGAATTAGGAGAACTCAAGCGTCTGCTTGAAAATATAAGGAGTTGCCCGCTACAAAAAGGAGCAAGACTTTCTATTATCTCTTTTCATTCGCTAGAGGATAGATTGGTTAAAACTGCCTTTAAGGAATGGGAGAGAAAATGTATTTGCGGGAGTGGGGTAATGCGATGTGTTTGCGGAAATAATCATCAAAAGGGGAGGAATCTCTACAAAAAACCTTTGTGTGCTTCTAAGGAGGAGATAAACGCAAATCCACGCTCACGAAGTGCAAAATTACGCAGTTTTGAATTTGGAAGTGTTGAGTAATGGAATCCTATGAAAATTTGCGCTTAGAGCAAAAAGATAAAATACGAAAATGTAGCTTTTGGGAAAGATTCACCAAAAAAGAAAGTGAAATCTTAGAAGAAAATTTAGATTTTTTAGAAGAACGTTATCAAAAAACAAATCAAGATTCTGCACCAACAATTCAAGAAAATCTATTGTTTCAAGATTCCAAAGAAAATCTTGTTTTGTTAGATGATTTAATGTTGAAAACGAATTTGTCCTCTAATGCAGAGACGCAGCAAACAGCAAGCTTGAATCCGCAAGAAAAAGAAGCTGTTTTAGAAGTGGATTTTATCTCTAAAGAGATTCCATTTAAGGTTGTATGTATGCTAATGATTGCAATGTTTGCAATCTTTTTACTTTTTATGCCCAAAATTTATATTCGCAACAATATTTATTATACGAGTCGCAATTTGATTCAACTTCAGGCACAACTAGATTCTTTAAATGAAGAAAATAAACATATTAAAAAACAGCTAGAGGATATTAAATTTAAAAATTTGACGCACGAATTAGATTTCTAGCAAAGGCTAGGAGAGGGCGGTTGTGGAATCCCCTTAAGCCTCAAACTTAAAAGAAGCACTCTTAGACGAATAAGAACCATACCACCACAAGCCAGATTCGGAGTTGTCAAGCTTTTTGCCTATCCATTGTGCGCTATATTGTTCATAGGAGGTAGAAATTGTAAGCGTATTTGGACTTTTGAGCCAATCTTGGAGAATCGGGTTGTTTTGATTTTCTTTATCTTTAGGAATCCCAACAAACATTTCAAGGCTAGAATTAATCAAATTCTGTAGGAAAGCCATTTTATCTTCTTTTGATGTTTGCAAATTAGAGTTTTTATCCTGTAGTGCTTTAGAAGCATCATTGGTTTCAAATAAGAAAAGCATATTGTTAAGCTTGTTTTGCAAACCCTCGCCAAAGTCGTTGAAATCTCCGTCAAAATCTATATTGAAAGTTTGTCCCTCTAAAAGACTTTTGATGGCAGAGGAAATGGATTCTTGTCCATTAGTGAGTTGATTTTCAAAATTCTTGCCCAATGCAAATTGGTTTTGTGTATTCATCTTATTACCATTTTTGTCGGTAAATTCCGCATTAAAAGTTGCGACAAAAGAAGAGGAATATTGCAAACTTTGTGAATATTCTCCACTTTGGCTATTGTAGCTTAAAGTATAAGTGAGGCTTTGTGTAAATTCAATACTCGCAGTATTAAAGATTGAGCCTATATACACGCCCCCTTTAGAGCTACCCGGCGCATTGGCACTTGAAGCGGGCAATTTGGAGTTTTGAATAATGCTATCTATCATCATATTGGCATATTCGTCGTATCCACCCTCTAGTGCGTCCGCTAGATTTCTCAACATCACATTTGCTAAACTATTTTGCGCTTTGTCTATGGGGTTGATATTCAATAGGCTTTGCTTGATTTCACTCTCCATTGTCGCTTTGGTGTCTTGAGTATTTGCCTTGGTATTTTTATCTTCTGTTTTGTCGCTATTGTTACGCTCTTGATTCACCTTTGGTTTAAGATTCTCAATCCCGCTTGTAACAAAAGGATTTTTGAATAAATTATTTTGAAAAGAAATTGCCATTTTGGATTCTCCTTGATGATTTTATATGAAATAATATCGTCAAAAATAAATAAAATCTTAATAGCCAGTTATCTATTTTTGATAGGGAGATAAGTGTTTTTAAATAAAAAAGTTTGAAAATTATAGTTTTCAATACAAAAATTAAAATTTTTGCCATAGATTTCTGCTATAATCAAAAATTCATTTTTTATTAAACTTTATTTTATTTAAGGATTTATAATGCGTTATCCGCTTGATTTCAAAGATGATTTTCCCAATAATTTATTATTTTGGATGGAACGTTTTGTTTATAGCAAACTCAACAGCTTATCCAATCATCAAGTAAAAGACAAAAAAGGAATCATTGCTGCTTTGAATTTATTAAGACGTGGAATCGTAGAAATTAAAGATTTGAAAGAAATTTGCAAACAATGTCGTAATGCCGGATTAATTGGTATTAATACTTATATTCAACCGCTTTTAAAGCTTTATGATTACTTAAATTATTTGGGGCTTGCAAGCCTAAAAGAAGTAGATGAAGAAATGCTTAAGGAGTTTTTAACTATCCATACAAGTGCGCTTTCAGATGCAACGAAAAAAAACTATCGTATGACGCTTTTAAATTTCTTTAGCTTCATTGATAAGCAAAATGAAGACGACGAAGGGGCTTCTTACAATTTCCATATTGAACTCAAAAATTGGGGTGGATTGCGCGGTAAAAGCGGACAAAAACTACCCTCTTATATGAATGAAGATGAAGTGCGTCGCTTTTTAAATGGCATTGATTGTTTTCCTTTTAAGCACGAATCTTTGGGTGCGCGCAATCGTCTGCTATTAAAAATTATTATTTATACAGGGATTCGCGTCAGTGAGGCATTGAATCTGAAAATCAAAGACATTATGCTAGATGGAGAATTTTTCATCATTCAAGTGCGCGGCAAAGGCAATAAGCCTCGCGTCGTGATGATAAAGGCAAAAAACATTGATTACGATTTCTCAAGTTGGATAAACTCTCGTCCCAACGAAGTGCAAGATGATTTGGTTTTTTGCAATCAAAAAGGCAAGAATCTCACTCAAGCCTATGTTAGCCGCATTGTTGAACAAGTTTTGCTTACAAATGGAATCCGCAAAGAGAAGAATGGTGCGCATATGTTGCGACATAGTTTTGCCACCCTACTCTATCAAAAAAGTCAAGATTTGGTGCTAGTTCAAGAAGCACTTGGACACGCGAGTTTGGATACTTCGCGCATTTACACACATTTTGATAAACAAAAGCTTAAAAACACCACAGAAATTATGAATTAGCTATTATTTAAAATAAAAAAAAAGCCGATATATTCCTAAATTAATTCTTAGGAGCGATGATGAATCCCATTAACACAAACACGAGCGGTTATCAAGCAGCAAAGGCAAATGCAGCGGCATTAGGAGCAAAACTTGTCAGTTATTTTGAAACAGAGGATATGGCGGCAACAACTATTACAAGTGATTCTAAAAAACCACAAACCTTACAAGAATTGCAAAGCTATATCACTGAAAAATATGGCGTCAATCGTGCGGATAAAACAATTGAAGGAATCCCTGCAACTCTCAATGTTTCCCCTACTTTCTTGCAAGAAGCACTGAAAAATCCAGAAAAAATGCAGTGGCTAGAGGAGAACTTGCAAGCAATGCAATCTTTAAATTCAAGTATGTTTGCAGGCACTCTCACGCAAGTGAGTTACAGCATAGACGCTAAAGGAGAAATCACGATGATAACAAGCGGTTCAAGCGACCCTGATGGAAGGATAGCAAAAGAAAATGCGTCGCGCAAGCAAGAGGAACAGAGATTGAAAGAAAAGCAAGAACAAAAGCGACTAGAGGAGCAAAAAGCCTTGGAAGAATCTCTGCAAAAAGCACAAGAGGCGAAACAAAATGGAGATTCTCATTTTACTTTTAGCATTAGCGGGGCAAATATGCAGACAATCCAAAATAAGATTCAAGAATCCTTGCAAAACACTATGCAAAACCACTTAAATATGGAAGTGTAAGGTTATGAATCCTTAAATTCGGGTTTCCCTCGTTTTTGTGTGTATCCTATTTAGTGGAATTTGGATTTGCAGGTGAGTGAGTTGCTAACACAACACATATTTCGGCTTTGCCTCTCAAGGAAATAGAATCCGCAAGGACATAGCAAAAGTGTAAGATATAGTTAATGCAAAAAGTGTCGTTTGCCTGTGAAATAAAGTGCGATTCCATATGTGTTTGCGCACTCCACCACTTCCTCATCTCGGATACTTCCTCCGGGTTCAATGATTGCACTCACACCTACTTTATGTGCTTCTTCAATGCTATCTTTAAAAGGAAAAAACGCCTCACTTGCCAAAACACAACCCCTTAAGTCAAGCCCCATTTCTTGTGCTTTTTTGATTGCAGCTTTTGCGGCATCTACGCGACTTGTCATTCCCATACCCACAGCAACCATTGCGGAATTCTTGACATACACAACACAATTTGATTTCACAAAACTCGCGACTTTGTAGGCAATCTCCAAATCTTGTATTTGTGATTCACTCGCCTGTGTTTTGCTCACACACTTGGCGTTTTTGACTTCATTTTCTGTAATGGAATCGGAATCTTGCAAGACGAACCCACCCTCAATATGTTTGAAATCTTGCGTATCTTTTGGAATTTCTAAATAATCCCCGCCACAAACAAAAAGTTTGATTTTTTTCTTTGTCTCAAAGAGTGCTAAGGCTTCTTGCGTAATTTGCGGTGCAACTAACACCTCAATAAAAATCTTGTTTATTTCTTGGGCTAGCTCTAAATCCACGATTCCATTGACTGCCACGACACCACCAAAGGCAGAGATGGAATCGCACTTTAATGCTTGTATGTAGGATTCTATCAAAGTGTCTTTTAGCGCAAATCCACAAGGGTTAGCGTGTTTGATGATACAGACACAAGGACGCTTGCCGAAGCTAGAGGCAATTTTCACCGCACTATTAATGTCTGTGAGATTGTTAAAACTCACTTCACCTTTAAGCGTTTGAAAAGTCTTGGAATAAAAATCTTTAAACTCATAATACGCACCTTTTTGATGTGGATTCTCTCCATAACGCGTTGGGGCAACAAGCTTTCCAGCAATAAAATGAGATTCTCCAAATCCGTCATTGAATCGCTTATTCATATAATTTGCAATAGTGCAATCATAATGCGCAGTATGCTCGTAAGCCTTAATCATCATCTTTTGACGAAATTCCAATGTATTTTGGTTGTTTTGAAGCCGCATTAAGACTTCGTTGTAATCCGCAGGATTCGTGAGGATTAGCACGGATTCAAAATTCTTTGCCGCAGCACGCACCATTGAAGGTCCGCCAATATCTATGTTTTCAATGATTTCTCCAAAATCCTCTGTGCGCTCTATCGTGGCTTTGAAAGGATAAAGATTAACACAGACTAAAGAAATATCACGGATTCCAAACTCTTGCGCCTTTACTCTATCCTCTGCGTTCTCCCGCCGATAAAGAATCCCGCCGTGAATTTTTGGGTGCAAAGTCTTGACTCTCCCATCAAACATTTCTGGACTTTGCGTGTATTTTGCGACATCTAATGCCTGAATATTGTTTTCTTGCAAAACCTTTAATGTCCCGCCTGTGGATAGAATCTCATAGCCAAGATTTAACAAGCCTTTTGCAAACTCTACAATTCCGCTTTTATCACTTACACTTAAAAGTGCCGTCATCTTTACTCCTTCTTTATTAGATTTATGCCTTTATCATTTTAAATAATGCCCAAAAACTTACTAAACATAGCATAAAAATAGGCAATAAAATGCTAAATTCTGGCTGCAATAAACCACTAATAGATAATCTTGAAAAACTAAAAAAGATTCCCCAACTCATTAAAACCGCTAAAATCATTTCCAAGGTAATGAGGCTTAGATTTGCGTAACGATTAGAGTTTGGAGTAAAATTAGCGAGACAAATCATTGCAAGAGGTGCAAAAAGCGGAAAAAAGATTAAATTATAAAGTAATCCGCGAATTTTTTGTGTATTAACCCCCTGCTCTTTTAAAAGCATAATTGCTTCGTATGCGTCAATAATGGAGATATTACCCTTTCTTTCATAAATATTTTCCAAAATTTTGGGTTTAAAGCCATGCAAGGTTGTATAACTCTCTTCGTTTTGAATGGTCAGCGGATTTTGCCCAATCTGCAAAATGTTATCAAAATTTGTAATCGTAACATTTTGCAGATTCCATTCTTCCCCATTAAAAACCGCTTTTTGAGATTCTATCATACGCAAAATTAGGCTGTTGTCTGTGTTAAACTCATAAATCTGCACATTCTCTGCACTTTGTAATAAGGGAAAAATCTTTTCAAAGTAAATATAAGTATTGTTGTATTTCACAAATAAATCCCTTTTGACATTACCTAAGAAACCTTCATTAATAATCAAATCTACCTGCTCTTTTGCATAGGCAAAAGATGTTGCATTAAACGCAATAAAACAAAAAGTCATTAAAAAACTAAGCATAAAAATTGGCAAAAAAATCTTAATTTTTGAATAACCAAGTGCTAAAAATGCAGTCCATTGTGAATTTTTAAGTAAAACAATCATAAGCACAATTTGTGCTAAAATCAAAGAAAGTGGCAAGATAAATTGACTCGCATACATAAAATCATAAACCAATAAAAGCACGATTAAATTCGCAGAATTCGGAAGCTCATCTAAATACTTTACTAAATCAATCACAACGAAAAAACATTCTAATGAAACAAACAAAAAGAAAAAATATTTTAAATACAAGAATCCAATATAACGAAAAAATAAGCTCATTTAACTTCTTTGTTTTGGGGTTGCGGTGTTAAAGTCAAGAGGCTAGAGATTCTATTAGCTAGTTCTTTGGGGGATTCTAATTGTGTAATTTCTAATGCCGCTTTTGTGCAATGTGCAATTAAAGCAGGATTTGCTGCTTGCTCTTGTGAATCAAAATCACTTAAAACCCAATGCGTTACTTGCTCTTTTACTATGGGTTTGCCTATTCCATAGCGAATCCTATAATATTCATTGCCACATAAAGCATCAATAGATTTTAATCCATTGTGCCCCCCACTTCCTCCACCAAATTTAAATTTCACTGCTCCAAAAGGCAAATCTAGCTCATCGTGAATGACTAGAAATTCACTGATTTTATAAAAATTTCTAACACTTTGCACGGATTCTCCCGATAAATTCATAAAAGTTTGAGGTTTTAAGAGGATAGTTTGATTTGATTTATAAACTTCACCTTGAAAGTTTTTATCACTTTGCTTTGTGGCATTAAGGGAATAGATTAAGGAATCCACGACTTTAAAGCCGATATTGTGTCTGTTGTTTTGATATTTTTGACCCGGATTCCCTAAACCTACAATGAGAAACATTTTATTAGCGGGATTTAATCACACCAACAATTGCTACATCATCGCGTTCAACAATTTTTACTCCTTCAAATGTTGGCAAATCTCTTACAAGAACAACATCTCCTACATCTAAATCTGTTACATTGATTTCATAATTTTTTGGTAGGTTTTCAGGTTTGGATTTGACTTTAATACGTTTTTTAGACATCATCAAAACACCTTTATTTTTGAGACCTTTTGGAGTTCCAACCGTGCGAACTTTAACAGAATATTTTGCCTCAACTCCTTGTTGTGCAAGCATTAAATCCACATGGATAATTTCGCTTGTAATAGGGTCTTTTTGATATTCTTGAATTACGACAGGATATTTTTGTGCGCCAACTTCTACTTCAAAAATTAAATCTGTTTTGCTTTTTATTTCACGAATAAAAGCATTGCGTTTAAAAGCACAATGGATATTTTCTTTGCCTTTTCCATAGATATTGGCAATTAGATAACCATTTTTTCTTAAAGCCTTGACATCAGACTTAGAAATACTCTCTCTAATTATTCCACTTAACATTGTGTATCCTTAAAATTAAAATAAGCCTGCCATTATAGCGGATTTTTTTAAAACTTGATTTAAATTATTCCAAACTTGCTAAAATCTTTCCAAAAGCGACTTTAAAATCCTCCAAGCCCTGCTCCAATAGTTCTTTACTGACTTTATTTAAATCCACTCCCGCTTCTTTCACACTCGCAAAAAATTCTTCTAATTCGTCCATATCTGGCAAATAGGCTTCCTCTACATCTCCTAATTCCATAAAAGCATTTAAGGCAGTCAGTGGTGCGGTATTCACTGCATAGGGGTGATAGAGCTCCTTGATGTAATACACAGGCTCTAAGTCTTCGCCTTTGACGCCTGTGCTAGCAAAAAGTGCCCGCACGCCAGAGAGAGAATAACTATTAAGGATATGATATAAATATTGCGCATTTTTAATCCCCAAAGTTGCATTTGGGATTCCTTTTTCTTGTAGGATAGAATCACATTTGCGGTCAAAACGTGAAACAAAAATACTTACAACTGCGCGAGGAAAGTCTTTTAATTCTTTCTTGCTTGTTTGCTTAAGCTGTTCGTAACCCTTTTTAAATGCCTCCATACAACCTACTACTTGTTCTTTGTTGAAAACCAAAGTTGCATTGACGGAGATTCCTTGAGCAATGAGTTCTCCCATCGCTCCAAAGCCTGCTTTTGTAGCTGGAATCTTAATCATCACATTAGGATAACCAATATCATTAAACAAGCGCACACCCTCTTCAATCGTTGCTTTTGCATCTTCACACAGATTAGGATCTACCTCAATGCTAATATAACCATCATTGGGATTTGCATCGTAAAGTGGCTTAAGTAACTCTGCGGCGCGTTGAATATCTGTTTTGGCAAGTGCTTCATAAATTTCTTTTGGGCTTTTGCCTTTCAAAGAATCTTTTTGCGCTTGATAACTTTCGCTTAAAAAAGCTTGTTGGAAAATAGTCGGGTTACTTGTCGCACCCTCTATCAAATCGCCCTCAATCATTTTAATAAAGTCATTTTCCAAAAAATCTCTTTCTATAAAATCACACCAAAGTGAAAGCAATGCACTTTCTTGCATATTATCCTCCTTAATCTAAATATGTTTTGATAAGCATTAAATCTTTTTTATCAATAATGATATTTGCAGCCTCTTGCAAAACTATGTTTGCGCAAAATGCTACTTTTTTACTAGCATATTTGAACATAGAAATATCATTTGCGCCATCACCAACTACTATCGTTGTTTCGTAAGTCGCATTCAATAAGATTTGCAATTTTTCAAGTATGCGCCCTTTAGAATACGCAAACATCATTTCTCCGCCTACTTCTCCTGTCAATATATTATTTTTACGATGCAAAATATTGCTAAAATACATATCATAACCTAATGCTTTCTGTCCTGCACTCACTGCTTCATCAAATCCACCGCTAAAAACCACAATTTTATAATCACGTGTTTTTAATTCTGCAATTAATTCTTTCGCGCCCGGATTATAGCGCAAATGATTGCACACGGCATAAACCTTTTCTAAAGGCATACCCTTTAAAGTCGCTACACGTTTTTTTAAGCTATCATAAAAATCTAATTGACCCGCCATTGCTTCTTTTGTGATTTTACTTACTTCCGCTTCGCTGTTGTTAGCACGTGCTAACAAATCAATTGTTTCGCCGTCCATTAAAGTGGAATCAAAATCAAACACTGCAAGTTTCAAACCAATCCTTAATTTTAAAATAATAACTATTATACAACGTCAAAAATATAAAAGTATTTCAAAAACGAAGTTTAATTTATTTTTTTAGGTTTTTTAAAGCAAGTAGAGCTTAAAGCTCTACTTTTAGCCTTTAAGAGATTCCGAGTTTCTTTTCAAGCTGAACAATTCTGTCCCAAGTTTCAATCATAGAATCAGGATTAAGAGAAATAGAAGTAATGCCATTTTCTACTAAAAATTCTGCAATTTCCGGATAATCGCTCGGGGCTTGTCCGCAGATACCGCAGTATTTATTGTGTTTTTTACAAGATTCAATTGCCATTTTAAACATTTTTAATAATGCTGGATTGCGTTCATCAAAAATATGGCTCACTAACTCACCATCTCTATCCACTCCTAAAGTAAGTTGTGTTAAGTCGTTAGAACCGATAGAGAATCCATCAAAGAGCTGCAAAAACTCGTCCGCTAAAACCACATTGACAGGCAATTCACACATCACATAAATCTCCAAACCATTTTCCCCTTGCACCAAGCCATTTTTGCGCATAATATCAAGCACTCTGCGCCCTTCTTCAGGTGTTCTTAGGAATGGAATCATAATTTTCATATTAGAAAATCCCATTTCATTTCGCGCCATAGCAAGTGCTTCGCATTCCCATTCAAACGCTTGTCGGTATTGTTCAGAATAATAGCGACTTGCTCCACGATAACCAATCATTGGATTCTCTTCGTTAGGCTCATAATCTTTTCCACCAACCATACGACAATATTCGTTGGACTTAAAGTCGCTTGTGCGCACAATGACGGGTTTTGGATAAAATGCAGAAGCAATCATTCCAACGCCCTCTGCAATCTTTTTAACAAAAAAGTCTTTTGGATTTGCATAGCCCGACATAATTTCTCTTACGCTTTCTACGCCATCAAATTCTTTATTGCCATTATGCAAGTCAATCAATGCCAAAGGGTGTGCTTTGATGTAATTGTTAATAATAAATTCCATTCTAGCAAGCCCTACACCATTGTTTGGAATCATAGAAAATGAAAAAGCTTTTTCAGGATTCCCGATATTCATATAGATTTTAGTTTTTGGTTGCTCTAATGTGCTTAAGTCAATTTTTTCTACTTCATACTCATACACGCCATTATACACAAAGCCATCTTCACCTTCTGCACAAGAGACGGTAACTTCCATACCTGTTTCTAACTTTTCTGTTGCACCCACTGCCCCAACAATTGCTGGCACACCAATTTCGCGTGCGACAATCGCAGCGTGGCAAGTGCGCCCCCCGCGATTCGTAATTACCGCTGCCGCTTTTTTCATTGCGGGTTCCCAATCGGGGTCTGTATTATCGGTTACAAGAATCTCTCCTTGTTTTAATTCGCCCATATTAGAGATATTATCAATCACGCGAATTTTTCCGATTCCAATCTTGCCGCCTACTGCTTTACCAGTTAGCAGAATCTCTTTGTCGCCTTTATCTTTAAGGAAATATTTTTCAAAAGTATTACTTTGTTTTTTCATCTTTTGGCTTTGCACAGTTTCGGGACGTGCTTGCACGATGAAAATTTCTCCGCTATTTCCATCTTTTGCCCATTCCATATCCATTGGACGATATTCACCCGCTTCCTTAGAATAATGTCTCTCAATCAACATTGCATACCGCGCTAGAGTCAGCACTTCATCATCTTCTAGCGAGAAGCTTTTAAGCTCTTCTTCAGTGGTTTCAATGTTTTTGGTTGGATGTTTTGCGCCTGGGGCTGCATACACCATTTTAATATTTTTAAATCCTAACTGACGCTTTAGAATCGGTCGTTTTCCTAGCTCCAAAGAAGGCTTGAAGACATAAAATTCGTCAGGATTCACGGTTCCACCCACGACATTTTCTCCAAGCCCCCAACTAGAAGTGATGAAAACTGCGTCTTTAAAGCCTGTTTCTGTATCAATACTAAACATAACACCGGAGCTTCCTTTATCTGAACGCACCATTTTTTGCACTCCGACAGAAAGGGCAACTTTAAAATGGTCAAATCCTCTTGAAGCACGATAACTCACAGCTCTATCTGTGAAAAGCGAAGCGAAGCAAGATTTTACATAATGGATTAATTCCGTTTGACCTTGCACACTCAAATAAGTGTCTTGTTGTCCTGCAAAACTCGCATCGGGCAAATCCTCCGCGGTTGCAGAGCTTCTAACTGCCACATCAGCCTCTTCCATTTTGTATTCTTCGCTCAAGATTTTATAGGCTTCTAAAATCTCTTTGCGTAAATCTTCTGGCAATGGTGTGCCAAAAATCATATCGCGAATTTTTTTGGAGCGAACATTTAATACATCAATTTCTGTTACATCAATCCCATCAAGCAATTCTTTGATTTTCTCTCGAATCCCTGCACTATCTAGCAAATACCAATATGCCTCACTTGTAATCGCAAAACCATTAGGAACTTTGATTCCCATTGGCACAAGCTCTTGAAACATCTCTCCGATACTTGCATTTTTTCCCCCAACAATAGGGACATCTTTATTGTTTAGCTCTTTGAAAAACTTGATGTATTTCATCTTAGATTTCTCCTTAAAATTCCTGCTGAAAAATTGTTTTAAAAATAAAACGCGAATATTTTACTGAATTTAACTTTATCTCAATCTTAGTTTATCTATACTTTATGCGTCATTTGATAAACTTTCATTGATTTTGCAAATTTTACACACCAAAGACACAAAATTGCATTTTTTTATTGTAAGGAACAAAATGGAAAACCTATCCCAAGTCTTGAAGCAACATAAATTAGCACAAGAGGATTATCATAAAATTTTAAGTATCTTAGGACGAGAACCTAATCTTGTAGAACTTGGTATCTTTTCGGCTATGTGGAGCGAACATTGTAGCTATAAATCTAGTAAAATTTATCTTAATGGCTTTCCTACACGCGCTCCTTGGGTTCTTCAAGGACCAGGAGAAAACGCTGGTGTCATTGATATTGGAGGAGGATATGGAGCAGTCTTTAAAATGGAATCTCACAACCACCCAAGCTTCATTGAACCCTATGCGGGAGCTGCAACGGGCGTAGGTGGAATTATGCGTGATATTTTTACAATGGGTGCTAGAGTCGTTGCGAGCTTAAACTCCATTCGCTTCGGCGATATTACCAAGAAAGATTCCATAGGCGCGAAGCACCGCTATTTGTTGCGTGGCGTTGTCGCTGGAATCGGAGGTTATGGAAATTGTATGGGTGTGCCAACTATTGGCGGGGAGATGAGTTTTGAACCTAGTTATGAAGGAAATATCCTTGTCAATGCCTTTTCTCTTGGAATTGTTAAAAATGATGAAATATTTTATGGTAAAGCAGAGGGAATCGGAAACCCTGTGATTTATGTCGGCTCTAAAACAGGACGCGATGGCTTGGGCGGGGCGGTAATGAGTAGTGATTCTTTCAGTGAGGATTCTAAATCCTTGCGCCCAACGGTGCAAGTGGGCGACCCTTTTACTGAAAAGTTACTTTTGGAAGCTTGTTTGGAGCTTTTTAAACAAGATTTAATTGTTGGAATCCAAGATATGGGAGCAGCAGGACTTACAAGCTCTAGCTTTGAAATGGCAGGACGCAGTGGAAGCGGAATGGTAATGCACTTAGATAAAGTGCCTATGCGAGAAGAGGGAATGACGCCTTATGAGCTAATGCTTAGTGAATCTCAAGAGCGTATGCTAATCTGTGCCAAAAAAGGCTGTGAAGCAAGAATTATAGAAATTTTTTCCAAATGGGAATTAGATTGTGCAATTATCGGTGAAGTAACTAATAGCGGCAAAATGGAACTCTTTTGGTATAACGAAAAATGCGCAGAGATTCCTATTGCTCCTTTGAGTGAAAAAGCACCTGTGCTAGAAAGACCCGTGAGCAAAAATCCGCATTATTTGGATTCTATCGTATCTTTAGATGAGAAAAGCTTGCGCACACAGGAATCTCAAAAAGTTTTTGAATCTCTGCTTAAAAGCCCAGAAATCTGCGACAAAGCTTGGGTTTATACACAATATGATTCTACCGTGCAAACCAATACAATTATTCCTAGTGGAGCGGGCGGTGCAAGCGTAATTCGCGTCAAGGAAAATGGCAAAGGTTTAGGAATGAGTGTAGCGTGCCAAAGCCGATTATGCTATCTTAATCCAAGAGAGGGAGCAAAGCAAGCTGTGGCAAAAGTTGGACGTGATATTTCCTTGCGTGGCGGGCGTGCTTTGGCAATCACGGATTGCTTGAACTTTGGCAGCCCAGAGAATCCAGAAGTAATGTGGCAATTTAAAGAATCTTGCGAGGGCATTAAAGAGGCTTGTAAAACCCTCAATACACCTGTTGTTAGCGGTAATGTCAGCCTTTATAATCAAACCAACGGCAAAGATATTTATCCTACACCAAGTATTGCGGGAGTGGGCGTAATTGACGCGGTGAATAATGTCCTTTCTTCACATTTCAAAGAAGCCGGATTAGAAATCTATCGTCTTGCCTCGCAAGGAATCCAGCCAAAATTTGGCGCAAGCTTGGTTGCAAAATATTTTGGTAATTCTTTCAAAGGCGAGATTGCAAAAATCAATTTGCAAGATGAGCTTTTCCTATGGAATTTCCTCAATGTTGCCAATGAATATGGATTGCTTAAAGCAGCAGTAGATATTTATCAAGGAGGTCTAGCATTAGCATTAACAAAAGCTTGCATAAGAGGAAATATCGGTGTTACAACCACAAAAAAGCTTAGCTTTGATGAGCTTTTTGGCGAAGCACCGACACAGATTTTGCTTGCCATAGAATCGCAAAATCTTGAAAGGGTTATTTCTTTGCTTAAAAATTCAAACTTGAGTTTAACCAAAGTCGCAATACTTGGTGGAGAAACACTCCAGATTGGCGACATTACAATGCCACTCCATAATGCAAATCAAATTTTTTATCAACAATTCCAAAATATTATTGAAACGCTTTAATTCTTATTTTAAGATTCCATTATGGAATCTTAAAATTTTCTTTAAAGTCCTATTTCTCTTATTTCCCTTATTGTCTTGCGCACAAGATTCTAAAAGTTCGTTGATACAGCCTAATTTTATGAATTTTGACCAATTTTATACTCAAGTGCATGAGCAAACATTAGAGCGAAATTTCGTGCGATTTCGTCATCGTATCGTCGTCAGTCGTGAGGGCTATCATTTGTTATCTCCCAAAGAAAAGGAGGCATTAAACCGACTTCACGCACTTGTATTGGTATTTAGCAAGATTTCTTGGTTTATTTATTTTAATGAACAAAGCGGAGTTGGAATCTCCACCACTGCAAATAGTCATTTACAATTTGATATTCGTTATTATGAAACCTTGCGTGATATTGGGATTAATGGAGACATCAAAGCAATGTGTGTCCTCCCCTATTTTGACAAATGTATTTTGCTAGGATTTAAGATGTTTTGATTTCTTAAATTCTTTTATGGTAAAATTCTTATCTCTAGTAGCGACATAATACCATGTTTTAGCCGCTTTCTAAATTCTTTTATGGTAAAATCACAGCCTCCAAACACTGAACAGGAATCAAGTTTTAGCCGCTTTCTAAATTCTTTTATGGTAAAATAGAGATTGTTCAAACTTACCCCTCTTTGGTGTTTTAGCCGCTTTCTAAATTCTTTTATGGTAAAATGACATCGTAAAAGATTCGTATCTCGCACCTGTTTTAGCCGCTTTCTAAATTCTTTTATGGTAAAATACTTCAGAAATTTGTAGCATCGCGCGTCCGGTTTTAGCCGCTTTCTAAATTCTTTTATGGTAAAATTCTAAAAATATTTTTGAAAATGGCTTGATTGTTTTAGCCGCTTTCTAAATTCTTTTATGGTAAAATATCTAGAACATCCATAAGTCCTGCATAAGAGTTTTAGCCGCTTTCTAAATTCTTTTATGGTAAAATACATTGCTTGAAAGGCTCTATTTTACAATGTTTGAAAGACTTTGAATGTCCAAAATATCTTAAAAAGGGGTATTTTAAGAAAACTTAGGATACAATCCTTTCAAAGAATTTAAAAAGCGGCTAAAATAAGGAGTTTTCGGTCTCCGCAGGGTTACAATCCCTTTAAAACCGAGTTATCTTATTGATACCTCCTTTTAACAAATCTTTTTAAGAATCTAAGCATTTAGAATCTCTATCCTTTAACCTAAAAAAGCGTAAGCTGTCTTGGTGCATTTGCTTTTTCATTCTCACTTCTTTTGCCAAGCAATAATCGCATATTATCAAATTGCTTTTCGGTAAGAATTAGTGCCCTAATATGTCCTTTGGGTGGCACAATCAAGCCCACCTTATCTAAATAATTATTGGCACTTGCCACACCTTTGCAGATTCTCATATACACGCTATATTGCAACATCATAAAGCCATCTTTGATAAGATTCTTACGGAATCTTACATAATCTTTACGCTCTTTTTTGCTACAAGTTGGCATATCAAACATCACTAACACTCTCATAAATTTTTCTTCCATTACTCTTTTCCTCGCAAAATAGCGGAAGTTTGAGCTTAAGATTCTCTATCTCAAGGCATTTCACTACACTTTGCGCACTCACAACGCCTGCACGAGTAAGTGGATAAAGCTTATTTTCTACGATAACCGCACTCTGCAAAATACTTACCAGCTTCGCACGATTTTGCAAACTTAAGCTCTCCTCTAATTCCCCAACTTCAACCATCTGCACGACAACAGAATCTGCAAAGATTCTATAAGGTTCCATCAAATCATCTGCCAAATTAAAGGCATTAAACTGATTTTTATGATTTATCCCAAGTGCAGGATTTAGTCCGCTCACACAAAGACTTCTTGTAATCACTCCTCGTATAATTGCATAAGCATAATTGAGTGCAGCATTTATCGTTCCCATTTTACTCTCTTCAAAAATTTGCACTTTGCGGGAGAAGTTTTTACCAAAAAGAGCTTTGAAATAAATTGCTGCGGCTTTAGCTTCGTTATTGCTTGAATCTCCTAAATTCACACTTTTAGCTAAAGTTTCTAATTCCTCACTTTCTTTTTTATGCAGCATTTTTAGTAAAAGGGCTTGATTGTTAATTTTTGCCTTCACTATTTGCTGCCAAAGAATCGCCTTTCTTTGTCTGTTTAAGGCTATTTGAGATTGCAACACACTAAAGCTTCTAAAATGCCCCAAAAATGGCATAAATAGCCCACTTGGCAAATGCGATTCATCGCAAGCAAAGAGGATAATTTTGTATTGTGCAAATGCATTAAGCAGCGCATTTGTAAGCGTGATTTGATGAAATTCTAACATCACACACAAAATATCTACAAGCGGAATCTTTACACTTTCTTTGTCTTTTTGGACTATGCAAAGATGTTTATCCTCTAGGCTTAATCGCGCGGGTGTGCTTAAAAATAAGGTGCGAAATGCGGCATCAAACATTCCTTGCCCTCCTTTAGATTCTTATCGCTTAATTTTTTCTTTTAGGACTGCTTTTGAGTGCAATATCTTGGCAAGGTTCAAACTCTGCCTTTTGCATTTCACCCAAAGGAGAGACTTGGTATTTTTCAAAAGTTTTAAGATTTTGGATTCCTATGCTTTTACCCACCACTTCTTTTTGTGTGGCATTAGAGTATAAAATCTTTTCATTCTCACTCAAACCCTCAAATTTATTATTATGTTTCTCTACTTGAATACTTGCAGTTGATGTGTCAAAACTTACAAAATAACACAATTCCGCCTTTTCCATTTCTTTTTTCTTCACTAAGATTAAATCATCTTTAAAAAGTGAGAAGCAGAATGTATAGTTGGAATCCATTTCTATCCAATCCTTAATCACTCCGTCTTTATCTTTGCCTATGGCTACTGCTTTATTAGGCAGGATTCCAAGTGCAAAATCCATTGTATAAATTGGCACAGCATAGAATTTGCCTTTTTTGTCTTTAAAAATATCCACGCGCACCATTGCACCATTACTCACAATCTTTGTGCCTACTTGGCGAATCTTGCCAAGCTCTAACGCTCTTTCTATCCCCTTTTGCCCACCATAATCCATTTTATTATCTTTAGAATATTCTTTATCATTACATAATTTTTCAAAAGAATAAAATGTCTCCTTGTGCAACGCTCCCCTTGCCCTTTTGCGTGGGGGTTTGGAGACAAAGATAGAATCCACTTTGTCTAGCACCATTTGCCTAAAGTTTTTGCAAGGCTCAAAGAATGCTTTTTTAGCTTTGTATTCAGATTCTGCAATTTGCTTAGCATAGAATTTTTTCTTATTTTCCTCTTGATTTTTTCTAAAATTTGCAAATGCTTTAATCATCGCATTGTTGGTATAGGCTAAGATAACTGCATCCACTGCGTGGTGGAGATGATTGTTTCTATCTTTATTACCCAAGCCCCAATAATGCCTAAGCATTGATGTGAGCTGTCCGCTTATCACCTCTAGATGATTCTTGCTACCCTTTTCTCCTGCAATGCTTACTTCATTTTCACTTAGATTTTCAAACTTTAGGCAATGATTCGTCCATTGACTTGCTAACCTTGCAATATAGCCTGTATCATTGATGTTGCGTGCAATAAAGCCAAGTTCTTTATCTTTAAAGTCCTTATTGCTGATTCTACGTTGCTTTTGTTTAGGAAGGTTTGCACTAAGGCTAAGAATCCTATCCCACTTCTCTTTATCATTTCCAAAGGCTTCAAAAGGTGTTTTATTGCCCTTGCCCTGATTTTCCTTAGCAAACACAAGCACCTTATTCATATAGCTATCATCAAAACTGCGTGAGTAAGGGTAAATATGATCAACTTCCAACACCTTGGAATCTAGCAAATGTTCTCTTGTAATTTTTCTATCACTATATACACAAAGCTCCTTTTGTTCTATCCAAAGCTTCATCTTAAGAATATTTGCGCCATTAATGGGTAATCCTAGAATCTCGCATTGCTGTATTGCTTTTTGATTCGCCTCAAAATGCTCTCTTTGCTCTTTTTCAATTTTCTTGCGTTCATCATAGTTTTTGCCTGCTTCGCGCGTAAATTCTAAATGAATCTTATGCACATTTCCATATTTTCTTAAAAGTGCGTTGAGCACCTTGCGATACTCACTTAATGCTCTTGCAACGACTGGATTTGCCAAATAGGGTTCATAGTCTTTTAGCGGGATTAAAAACTCACCCTTTTGCTTATGCTTTCTATGTTCTTGCAATCCTGCCTTTTTCACTGCTTCATCATAGCGCAACCCCTCACGCATAAAGGGTAGAATCTTATCAAGTGCCTTAAAGCTTAAATCAATATGTTTTGCAAAATTCAAATTGCTTAAGGCTTCTACTTGCTCCTTGCTTAATGCGGAATAGTTTTGCAATTTTTTAGCTAAATTTTCTTTGCTTTTAATGAGGGCAATATCCATGGCGATACTATCTAACTCCTCACGAGAAAATTTGCCGAAATCTTCGCCCATTGCTTTTTTAAAAGCCTTAAGATTTTTAAACTCAATAAGTTTTGCCTTTTCAGCTTCTTGCATTCCTTTGGTATAATCAAGCTTAGAATCTTTCGCAAATAAAATACACTCATCAAGGTGCAAAATCTCACGCAATTTTTTATAGCTTATCTCGCCTTTATCAAGCACAATTTTTAGAATCTCTTGAATCTTATCTTTTCCATACGCTTCGCCAATGCCAAGATTTTTGCTTTTTTCTTCAAGATTCTTTAGGGTATTGATAATGCGTGTGAGGGCAACAAACTCTATTGCGCTTAAAGAATCTTTTGGTGCGCGGGGCTCATCATAAAACACACATTTGCCGACTTTATTTTCAAAACTTTTTAAATCCTTTTGGTAAAAGGCTGTTTCTATGATTTGTGATTCAAAATTTTCACTAAAAGTTATCCCAAATTCTTTTTGCTTTGCAAAGATGAGCTCTAACTCTGCCCTTACTTGCTCTTGTGCCACGCAATGCTCGTAACTTTCTTTTTTATTGCGCACATTTTTAAACTCTTTTGTAATATTGTTACCTTTTTTCTCACTTTCTAATCTTAGCTTTTGATAAAATTCTTTATAGAGATATTCACCTACACTTTGATACTTATCTTTCATAGCTGTTTCATTTACTTTAATCGCACTTAGCACCTTTCCAGAATCTTTATCGCTTCCTGTTTTTGCGTGTTTGTTCCCATAGCCGCGATGTTTAGCGATATGTAAAATTACCCGTGCTAAGTCTTTAGAATCTAGCTTTTGACTTAGAGCTAAAGTGCGTAGCTCATAGGGGCTTTTGTGTTCTTTGCTTGTTTGGTATGCCTTTGGTAATTCCCCATCATTTGCAAGATAATCGCTTAAATTTAGCCCAAATTCTTTACAAAGCAGTCTTTTAATCGCATTGAGTCTAGCTTTTCTCCGTGCTAATCTCCGTCTAACCCCTCTTGCTTCTCTACGCGGAGCAGCAAGCGAATCACCATTTTTTGGATTCTCCGCTTTGGTAAAGATTCTCACCCCACAATCTTTTAATTCTTCTCCCTCTACATATGCCCAACCAATGCTTGTAATGCCTATATCAAAACCAAGAATTTTCATTGCAACTCCTTAAACTTTGAGTCAAACAATCAGTTATAAAAATAAATAATTTCAAATGACAAATTTTGCTTTCTAAATTGCAAATCAATCTTCAATATAATTCTTAAGCTTGCGCCCTACTTTTGGGTGTTTTAGTTTTTTAATTGCACTAGATTCTATTTGTCGGACACGCTCACGCGTTACATTGAGCTCTTTGCCAATCTCCTCTAATGTCCTATCAGATTCATCATCAAGCAATCCAAAGCGCATACGAATCACAGCCTTTTCGCGTTCATTGAGCTGGTCTAGCACATCATCAATCTGACTTTTTAAATCCTCTTTTAAGATATGGTCCATTGGTCCAACAGAACTTTTATCCTCTACAAAATCCCCAAATTTTCCATCTTCACCATTTCCAATAGGTGCTTCTAAGCTAATAGGTTCTTTGGTGATTTTGATGACATTTTTTACCTTATCCACAGGCAGCCCCACACCCTCTGCAATTTTTTCCAAATCCGGCTCTTTACCCTCTTCTTGTAGAAATTTGCGCATAATTTTATTAATCCGATTAATTGTTTCAATCATATGAATTGGAATCCGAATCGTGCGTGCTTGGTCGGCAATGGCGCGGGAAATTGCCTGACGAATCCACCAAGTAGCATAAGTAGAGAATTTATAGCCTTTTTTATACTCAAACTTATCTACTGCTTTCATTAATCCAATGTTGCCCTCTTGAATCAAATCCAAAAATGGTAATCCGCGATTCGTATATCTTTTGGCAATGCTTACAACAAGGCGTAGATTGGATTTTGCCATTTTTGCTTTTGCTTTATCGGCAATGTCTTTTCCGCGCTTGATTTGCTCTAAGATTTGCTTAAGTTTTTCTGGTTCTAAGTCAAAGCTCCCCTCACTTGCTGCTTTGGTTTGAAACAACTTTTTAATCTCCATATAAGTAGAAACCATCGTTGCTTCTGGCGCAGCAGCAGTAATGTCTGCTTTGCTCATTTCCGTAATATTATCCAAGATTCTTTTATGATTATTTAGCAAAATATCATTAAATAAAGGCAAGCGATATTCTAAACGTTTTAATTCCTTTTCAAAACCCTCATCACTTTTAATTGTATTTTCCATTGCTTTGACAAGCTCATTAATTAACTTGCTTGTAGGTCCCAAGTCTAGCAGCTTTTCTTTCAAAAGCTGTTTTTTATGCGCCAAAGTCAGCAAATACAACATATCCTCACAACTCTCATTGTCCTTTTCTTGTTCCCAAGTTTTCAGCCAATCTTTCTTTGCTTTTTCTAATGCCTTAAAGCTTATCAACACCTTTTCTACGCGTTTTTGGTCTTTTTTACTAATCGGTTTCTTGGAATCCTCACCTTTTTCATTTTCACTCTCCTCTTCCTCCTCCTCTTCCAAATCCTCTTCTTCGCCCTCCTCCTCGTCATCATCAAAACTTTTAAAAAGCTCTTTGACGCGTCTTTCACGATTGATTAAAGCTTCTTTGTAATCCAAAATAAAATCAATCAAATAAGGCACAGAACAAATTGCGTCTAGGATAATATTTTCGCCTAGTTCAATGTTTTTACTAAGCTCCACTTCATCTTCACGTGTCAAAAGTGGAATCTGTCCCATTTCACGCAAATACATTCTAACAGGGCTATCACTGCGACTCCATTCAAGCAATTCACGCTCTTTCATAAAGTCAAATTCATCTTCTAATTCTTCATCTAAAAGCCGTTTTTTATCCTCTTTGATTTTTCTTGCATCGTCTTGATTCAGAATTTTTGCTACTTCAGAAGCAGACATCAATTTTCTATTGTATTTTTTTGCAAGCTCACTCACTCTTTTGGCTTGTGCAGCGGTAGGAAGTTTACCCAAAACCTGTGCAATTTTTTCATAAGAAACATATTTAAACTCACTTTGAAACAATTCGTCTAATTGTTGATTGATATTTTTTGCAGACATAGAAAACTCCAAGAAGTAGATAAAACTTAATTTATTTTTAAGTTAATGAAAAAACATTAATTATATCTAAAATTTATAAATTTAATCTTAAAAAATAATAGAGATTCTAACATAAATGCAAGAATCAATTCAAAATACTTTAATAATACTAAATTAGGAATCTAAAAGCTTTAAATTAAGAACGAAATCTCCAACATTCTTTAATTTCTTTTAAATATTTTTTATCCACTTCGGCAATCAGTAATTCCTCGCGGTCACCTAAGCAATCTATCACTTCCCCATTAGGACAGACAAACAAAGAATCTCCATAAAAATTCCACAATGTCTTTGTCGGTGCGTCCTCATATTGCCCAATTCTGTTTGCACGCAATACATAACAACTATTCAAAAAAGCCCTCATTTTTATAATACTACGCCAACGCAAAGAGGAATCAAAGGTGGAAGCACTCGGGAGCAATACACAATCTACATTCTCATTTTTAAATTTTAACCAAAACTCATCAAAATGCAATTCATAACCAAAAAGCACAGAAAATTTAATTCCACCCACGCTAAAAATCGGAGGGATTCTAAGGATTTTTGGAGAAGTATTGGCAAAAAATTTCTCTTCATTCCAATGCTCATAAGGCATGAGTTTCTGTGCTCTATAACGCAAAGCCTTGCCCTTATTAATGATTAGAATCGTTTTATAAAGTTTGCGGGAAACCACTTCTAAAATAGGTGTTACAATGATGATTCCATATTTGCTAGAAAGCTGCAACAAATTTTCATTTTCTTTGTTGATTTGTTCTAACCATTGTGATTTTTTATGTCTTTTAGATTCCAAATTTTTAAAAAACGGATTAAGTAAATATTCTCCAAAAAGAATAATTTTAGCCTTTGCTTCCACAGCCGTCTTAAGATAAGATTCTATCTCACTTTGACTTTTATTATTTGAAAGTTGTAGAGCAGCGATTTTCATTGGTTTTCCTTTTTGTATTGCATTTTGAGTTCTTCGCATTGTAATTGCGCATCTTCCAAGATTCTTTGTGCTTTTTGTAGATTTTCCATACCCTCTTTATAGAACGCTAAACCCTCATTAAGAGTAAGTTCTTCCTCCTCTAATTTTTCTAAGCATTTTGAAATTATACTGAGATAATCTTCAAAGTTCATTTCCTGATTTTTCATTGCTTTTTGTTTATTTTTTTGCATTTCTTCTCTCATGGTTGTCCTTGAGTTTGGGATACATTTTGAGTTTCCAATAAATTTTTAGCATCTATACAGAGATTTTTCCAAGGCGATTCTGCTTGGACAGCCTCGCAACGATTATAAGATTCTATTGCGGCATTTTTATTACCCAATTTGTCGTTTAAGTAACCTTGTAAATAATAAATTTGAATCTGCTCATTTCCTGAATTAGCACGAGATTCTACATTTTTGAGCAAATCTAAGGATTCTTGAAATTTACCTTCACGATTGAGAGCCTCTATCATACCCAATTCAACCCAAGGGGAATATTCAAAACGTTCATATCGCTTTTGGAGAGCCATCAGTTTGCCTGCATACACTTTAATTGCTGTATCGTCTTTGTTTGCAAGAGATCTTTGCAAAGCTTCTTTATAAACCTCAATCATTGGATTGCTATCTTTTAATTTATCTTCCAACATAGGTAAAATCTTAAACGCTTCCTCCCACCTTCCTTGCTTACTCAAAGACATAAACAATATCCAAGCACTATCGTTGTATGCGGGATTACTTAACAAGCTCAAGGTATCCCTTGCGGCAAGAGCTGCTTTGGGATAATCTTGCATTTCATACTCTACCCACGCCAAACGATAGAGCCAATCCTCTTTATCCGTAGCTGTTTTGGCATTTTGGGATTCTATTTGAGCAATTTTTTGTGCCGCATTGTATTGTTTATTTTCTCTCAAACAATCCAACATTTGCAACTTTTCATTGCTTTGCAATGGAATCCTCTCGGCATACAAGCTACCATAATACGCTGCTTCTTTACAATTTTGTGCCTTTAAAGAATCTCTCGTCAATGCACTAAGCGCATTCAATAAAACAGCGGGGTTCTCTCCTAATTGACGCTCTAACTCCTCTCTTAAAGCAAAGATTTCTTGATAATTCCCTGTTTCATACAAGGTTTCAGCTTTTTTCTCTAATGCCATTTTGGCTTCTTCTTTGCCTTGATAATTTTCCATTACATAATCATAATGTTCTAATCGTTTTGTCGCATTATCCTCATTATAATTCAACAACAAATTATCGTCCAAATTTTTTACTTCGCGTCGTTCCGCTTCACTTTCTGTTTCTTTAAGTAAAAGTTGATAATATTGGTGTGCTTTTTTAAGATTTCCTGCTTTGTCAAACCATATTGCCATACTTTTAAGGAGTGGCAAATACAATGGGTCATCTTTATCCTCCAAAGCCTCAAACATTACTTCTGCCACTTGCGAAGGCACATCTACAATTCCAACTTCTGCCCAACCTTGTAACAAATTATAATACTTTGGAATGTCTTTAAGAAAATATTTTGGATTCGCGTCTAGGACACTTTTAAGATGCCTTTGTGCCTCTGTTTTGTTTTCTGCTTTGCGATAATAATCCCCAAGCAAAATAGATGCTAAAGAAGCGATTTCTAAATCTGTCGTTTCATTTAAAGTAGATTCATACATATTTAAAACAACTTTGCGGTCCCCCCTAATATAAAGATTCTCTCCATAATCAAGTCGCGCAAGAAGCTCGTATTTATCACCCTTATACTCGCTAAAAAGCCTATCATAATAGTATTTTGCCTCTTCAAAAAAGTTCATTTTAGCATAAGTTTTTGCCAATATAAATAAGATTTGTGGCACATGAACATCTGTTGGATAAGCTTCTAGCCAAGCTTTAGCTAGTATCATTGTATCTTCGTAATCTTCCTCTTTACCCAAGCTATCCAATGCAGCAATTTTAAAATATAAAATATCACGTTTAAAGATTGTATCAGGATAAAGAGCAAGCATTTCTTCTATTGCATTCAAAGCTTCAGTATAGGATTCTTCAGCAATTAAGGATTGTATGTGCAAGAAAGAATCCTTGTCCGCTCCAACTTCATTATTCATTGGGCGCATTTGCACATCTAATGCCCCCACTCTCGGTAAATGTTCCTCAAAGAAAATAGGAAAATTCAATCCATTGCTTGGCTGGTCGTTTAAAAATGGAATCTTATTTTCATAACCTAAAATTTGCCAACGTTTGGATTTTTCGTTGTGTTCTTGCGGGATAGGCTGATTAGAGATAAGGCTAAATTCTGTATTATAAAGTTTAATTTTTTTGCCATTTTTTGGTTTGATTTTCAAAAAGAATCTCTGCGTATTATCCTCAAGACTTTCTGGCACGATAGAAAAAAATAAAGTCTCACTGCGTTGAAAACGCGATAATAAAGGGGAATCAAATCCGCAAATAATCTCACTGACTTCAGACGCTCTATCATAGGATTCCACACAAGCAAACGGAACATTGTCTATTAGGTTTAAAACAGCAAAGTTTCTATTCTCTTCTCTACCGCTATTGATATAAAACTCTAATCCAAAAAAAGAATTTGCTATAAACAACAATAAAAATACTAAGTGATTCTTGTTTTTCATAGATTTCCAAATTTTAAATACGAAATTATACTTTCTTTTCTTTGAAATTTGCTTTTAGTCTTTTGAAGCTGCAATAAATTCAAAATAAGTTATCTCTGCACGCGCTAAAATGCGCATAGGAGGTCCCCAAAATCCCGTGCCACGATTAACGTAAATCTGCGTTGTTAGGCTGTGCTGATACCAACCTGCTAAATAAGGTTGGTCTAGCTTTACAAGGAATTGAAAGGGGAAAATTTGTCCTCCGTGCGTGTGTCCGCTCAAAATTAAATCCACTTGATGTTCTTCTCTCACCTCAAGGGCAAATTTTGGCTGATGCGCTAATAAAATTAAGGGTTGGGATTCTGCCCTATTTTGCAAAGCTTGTTCCAAATTTGGCTCTAAAACGCCTATTCTGCGACCAAACAAATCATACACTCCCGCCAAATTTAACACTACTTCCTTTTGTCCGTTGATACTTTTCATTAATTGCACGCATTCATTTTCCAATGTCTTAATTCCAATGGCTTTTAAACTTTCAAGTAAGGGTTGGATATTGTGGAAATATTCGTGATTCCCTGTTACAAAATATACACCCAAAGGAGCTTGAAACTTACCAAGCTCTGCAATAGTTTTATGCACTCGTCCTACTTCTGTGTCTATAATATCACCGGTTAGCACGATAAAATCCGGCTTTAGCGCATTGGTTTGATTCACAATTTGGCGTACAACATTTTCTTCAATCAATCCTCCAATATGCAAGTCGCTGATTTGCACCGCACTCATTGGTGTTTTAAGATTCTTTAATGAAATCTTAATGCGCTCTATTTTGGGAGATAATCTTCCCTCCACCAATCCCGTGCCTAGATAACCTAACGCAAAGATTCCGCTTGTGGCATTTAAAGTCCTTTGAAAGAATCCTCTGCGCTCTTGAGAGAATTTTGGAAAAAACCAAATTATAAGACGCAACAATAATGCAAGAAATTGATAAACTAACATTGCGACAAATAATACAAATCCTATACCAATGGATAAAGAAGCTAAAAAATATATACTTTGTGGAAAATCTACACAATAACGCGCCACAAAATAAACCACAACCCCAAAAAAATTAAAAATCAAAAAAGTTTTTAATACCAAAAGTGGAATCTTTAATTTAATGATTTTCTTAATAAAGAAAAAATAGATGCTTAAATGAAAAATAAAAAATACAAGCAAAGCCAAAAAAGGAAAAAGATTTTTTAGCATATAAAAACTCCTTGAGGCTTCATTTATTTTTTAAAAAAATAAACCTATCCATCTAATTTGCGTGTCAAAAACCATAAAATTAAAACAGCTTGTAAGCCACAAATTAAAAATGCGCAATAAAGGAGAATTTGAAGATAAAATTGCGATTCTTTGATGATATTTTGTGCATAAAACTGCTGGCTTAATGTTGCAAGCTCTAAGCTCGCAAGCAATCCGTTATCCTCTTCTAGTTGTTGCAAAAGTTCTTGATTAATGCGAAAGGCTTCTTGTGTAGTTTGCAAGAAAAATATTTTATTTGCATTATTCAAAAATTCTTCCATTTTAAACTTCAAATTTCCATCGCCAAAATAGATTTCATCTAAAGTAGAAGCTTTTTTATTGCCAATAATTGTAGAAATTACAAAATTTTGCAAAATCATATGAATAGAATTTAGCTGATTAATACAACTGCGAAGTTCTGTTAGGCTTTCGGGATTATTGCGATTCAAAATACGATTCGTAACAACAATTTGAGATAAAAAAACGATTCTTTGAGCAAGCAAACGTTGCTTGCCACTAATATTCACATAATAAAGTAAAGCGTCTTGTTTTTGCAATCCTCGTTTGTTAATTTGTGCATAAAAAATGATTCCGACACACAAGAGGATACACAATAAAGATTCTAAAATGATGATTTTTTTACCTTTGAAAAAATGCAATGCTTTACCTTATAAATTATTGGTGTATTGTATCAATCTTGATAAAAATTAGCAATAAATTGTGCTAAAATTAACCTTTCAAATTCACCGATTCCCATTATTCAAGGAGTATCTATGTTCTCTCTAAAAGCACTAAGCCCAAATCTAATACAAAAAAGTTGTTTTCTGACTTTTAGCGCATTGCTTTTAGGCGCGTGTGCGCAAAAGTTTAATGATTTGCCCAATACACGTGTTTTAAAAACTTGCCAAGAACCCATTGCGAGCTATCATCTAATGGGTTTAAAAAGTGGTGATTATAATGACCTTACGATTCCTAATACGCAGGTGCAACAAATGGTAGAAAAATCACTTGCGCAGAGTGGTTGCTTTATTCAATCTGAACAAATTAGCGCAGAAACAACCAATACACAAAAGAATCATTATCAATTAGAAGTAGTCTTTGGCAATATCAATACACAGACTAAACAAGGCGGTTTTTGGAGTTCGCAAACAAGCGACCAAGCTGTTTTTGAAGTTCAACTTAATTTCCATAGAACCAATGAAGTGAGAATCTTTCGTGGAAAATCAAGCATTCAAAATCAAAATAGTCAATATTTAGTCATTTTTGGAGAGAAATCCAAACTCAATCCCAACCAAATCCAAATTACTATTCAAAATGCAATTAATTCCGCCATTAATGAAGCAACACGCAATTTAATTCAAGAAGTCCAAAACAAAGATTCTACAAATTATTCCAATTTTTAAATTCTAAGCTTCACGCTTAGAATGAATTTCAATGTTTTTTTGACGCTACTTCAATGCCTCTTTGGCGATTTCTTTTGCGCGTTGCAAAGCTTGTGGAATCTTAAGTTTATCTTTGCCACCTGCGGTTGCAAAATCCTCGCGTCCGCCCCCATTCCCTCCTAAAATCTGAGCAATCTCTTTTACCCAAGCTCCAGCCTTTAAATCCACGCCTTTTACACCTGCAGTAATTCCAATTTTATCTTTTTGCTCCTCTGTTGAAAGCAAAAGAATTGCTACTTTCTCATTTTCGTTTTTGGCATTATCTACAAGCTTTTTTGCCTCACTTGCCTCAATCTCTTTTAACTCCAACACAATAAGTTTTGTTCCATTGATAATTTCTGATTTCATTGCCTTTAGGCTGTTTGGGAATTTGTTTGCTTTATTTTTCAATTCACGCACTTGCTCTTTTAGCTTGTCAATCCCTTGCAAAAGATTCTGTGCTTTTAAGTTTTCCTTTGCTTTTTCTATGTCGTCAAGTGCATTTTTGCCCAATTCATAGGCTGCCTTACCGCATACCGCTTCAATCCTACGCACGCCACTACTTACTCCGGATTCCTTAACGATGTAAAAACTTCCAATAAATGCAGTATTTGGCACATGGATTCCACCACACAACTCTATGGAATCGCCAAAACTAATCACTCTCACTTCGGTTCCATATTTCTCACCAAAAAGTGCCATAGCTCCTTTTGCTTTCGCACTTTGTATATCCATTTGTTCACAGATTTGCGGATACGAACTTAGAATCTGTGCATTTACATTCTGCTCAATCTTTTCCAATTCCTCTTTATTTAGGCTTTGCGAATGGCTAAAGTCAAAACGCAAACGATTGGATTCTACAAGGCTACCTGCTTGTGTAATATGTTCTCCCAAAATCTCTCGCAAGGCTTTGTGCAACAAATGCGTCGCGCTATGATGTTTAGCGATTTCTAAGCGGATAGAATCCACAATTGCAAGCACTCCTTCTTTCAGTCTCAAATCCTGCACCGCCTTGACTTGGCTAATGTTTAAACCAAAATATTTTTTAGTGTCTAATATCTCTGCAATTTTGTCATTATTATGCATTAGCACACCTTTATCTCCCATAGGACCACCGGATTCTGGATAAAAGGGCGTCCTATCAAGCAAGATAAAGCCCATTTCGTCTTTTTTGATACTTTCTACGCGTTGCAAATTTGCGTCCAAAAGTGCGAGAATTCGGCTTTGGGCTTCTGTCTTTTCATATCCAACAAACTCATTAACTCCAAATTCGCTTAATAATAGTTTAAAATCTCCCTCTTTTACACTATCTCCGCTCCCTTTCCAATTTGCCTTTGCCTGTTCCTTTTGGGCTTTCATACAGATTTCAAAACTATCCACATCTACGCCAAAGCCATTTTCACGCAACATATCTTGCGTCAAATCAAGCGGAAAGCCATAAGTATCATAGAGTTTAAATGCCACTTCACCGCTAAAGAGCTGATTTGGCTTTTCGTCTTTTAATTTTTCTAACTCTTTATTAAAAAGATTCATACCATTTTCAATCGTTTCAAAGAATCTTAACTCCTCTGCCTTGCATTGTTGCATAACAGCTTGTTGTTTTTCCAACAAATAACGATAATGCGCCCCCATATTCTCACACACGCAACCTACTACTTGATAAACAAAAGGTTCTCTAAGCCCTAATAAATAGCCGTGTCTAATCGCCCTGCGCAAGATTCTGCGCAAGACATATCCCCTACCCTCTTTGTCAAAATTCACACCTTGTGCAAGTAAAAATGCTACACTTCTTGCGTGGTCTGCAATCACGCGAAAACTTGCACCACTTTCATATATATAAGTTTGTCGGGTAATCTCTTCTACTTTGGCAATTAAGGGCATAAAAAGCGAGGAATCAAAATTGCTATGTTTGCCCTCTAGCAATGCAACCACACGCTCTAACCCCATACCTGTATCAATGCTAGGCTTAGGCAAAGGCTTAAGATTCCCCTCTTTGTCGCGTTCAAATTGCATAAAAACAAGATTCCAAATCTCTAAGAATCTATCGCCATCTCCGCCGAAATAATCCTCTGGTCCATTGAAAAACTCTGCACCTTGATCTACAAAAATCTCACTACAAGGTCCGCATGGTCCCACATCGCCCATTTGCCAAAAATTATCTTTATTCCCCATTCTCTTAATGCGCGCAGTATCAATATGCTTGCTCCATAGCTCAAACGCTTCCTCATCACTTTCGTGGATTGTTACATACAAGACACTTTTATCAAATCCCAAAACTTCTGTAACAAATTCCCACGCATACGCAATGGCTTCCTTTTTGAAATATGCCCCAAAGCTGAAATTTCCAAGCATTTCAAAAAGCGTGTGGTGCCGCGCGGTGTAACCGACATTTTCTAAATCATTGTGCTTACCACCTGCGCGAATACAAGTCTGCGCACTTGTTGCGATATTGGGAGATGGAATCGGGATTCTACCAGTAAAAATATCTTTAAACTGCACCATTCCTGCATTGGTAAATAATAATGTAGGGTCATCAGGCACTAAAGGCATAGAATCATATACTTTATGCCCTTTGCCTGCAAAATATTCTAAAAATAAGGCTCTTACATCTTTTTCTTTCATTTTTAACCTCAAAATTTTTTGACAAATTCTACTTTTTTTCAATTGAAATCTTGCTTTGATAAGTTTTACAAGAAAAGATTAAAAAGGAGTAGTATAAACATAGAATCGCAAAAAGATTCTATGTTAAATTAAACTTAGTTGCGTTTAAGTTGAATTGCCTCTTGCATTAGTTGGTCGGCAGTTGTAATAGATTTTGCACTCATTTGATAGCCTCTTTGATAGACAATCAAATCGGTTAAAGCAGTTCCTGTATCTGCGTTGCTTGTTTCAAGCATATGGTCTAAAACTTTTCCATATTTCAAGGCTGCCAATCCACCCTCTTCCCAAGCAAGTAGCGGAGGACCGCTGACAACAGCAGTTTCTCCATTAATCGTGCGTGCATTCATCTGAAAGAGATTTCCACCCACTTTACTCAATCCTTGGTCATTCACAAATGCAGCCACCCCGAAGCGTCCGATTGGCTCTAATTTGCCATTTGTGAAATTCACCATAATGATTCCATTTTCATCAATCACAATGTCTTTCATTGTGCCCGCTGCAGTACCATCTTGTGTAGTAGATTTTGTATCAGAATCCGCATAAGCAAAGTTGCTTGAAGTTTTGCCATCAGCAGATTGCGTCAAATCCACACGCACGTTTCCGCCATTAAAAGGCACTTCAAAGATTTCAGCATTTGCGCTTCCATCGTCATTAAAAGTAATTTCACTAATCGTAGGATTCTCGCTAATCATTACTTTTCCAACTCCGTCATAAATACTGCTTCGCACTTCCCAACGCTCTAACACTTCAGGCGTTACATCTCTGTTTGCTTGTTCCACTAAAATGTATTGCGTTTTTAAAATAAACTTCTCACCAGAATCACTATAAATCTCAGTGTTTGTCTCATAGGTAGGCACTTGGAGTTGCGTGCTGCTAATGCTTGCGACACTTAGAATACTCCAACCCCTATTATCCTCTGCGGGATTGGTATCCCCCGCACCATTGGTTTTGCGATACAAGATTCCATTGTAACTCACAATAGAATCTTGCGCGTAAGTTGTCCCTGCGGTATATTCTTGCACTTCTCCTAAGGTTGCATTGGCGACTTCTTCCCAATTTGCTGCGTCCTCCTCTGGAGCAGCAATCGTAACTTCTCCTGTGATTGGATTAGTCACTTCTGTTACATCGTTTGTTAATTTTCTATAAACTTTACCTTCACTGATGACAAGTTCATCTTGTTTATACTCTTTTGCTTGCGCTCCTTGATAAGCAGGTACTCCGCTACTATCTACAAGCGTCCAACCATCAGGATTATCCAAAGGATTCCCATTAGCGATTCCGTCTCCATTTTTTTGGAAAATCATACCATTGTATTTTACAAGTGCTTGATTTTGATATTCTGTGTTATCCACAAAGCCTTGAATTGCGCTACCAAAAGCAGATTCCAAGTTATTATTGCTAGACTTTAATCCCAATTTGTCTGCAAGCTTGCCATTAATACTTACCTTTACATCTTGCATTCCCCCATTGCTAAGATACAAAGAGCAGTCGCTAGGGTTCCCCTCACTATCTAGCTTTAAGCCCAAAGTCAAACCGGTTTGTTCTTTGATAAGATTCATTAATTCGCCTATTGTTTTAAAGCCATTTTCTGCTCCACCATAAGTAAAAGTGTATTTTGTCGTAACTCCTCCTCTCTCAAGACTTATATTAATATCTTTATAATTTTTAGGATCTAGTAACTCTCCTTTAGCGTTCATTAACGCATTCAAGTCTTGAGTAAGGAATTTATCCATACTAAAATTATCATTCTCATCTTTTAAATTTCCGATTCCTTTAGGATTTTGTGTGCGGTTTAGGTTGATAGACAATCCCACTTCTGTTGTTAAAGTAGGCTTATAAGTAAGATTTTTGGGAATTTGTAAAGGTTGTAGATTAGAACCAGAAAGTCCTGCATAATCTCCCTCTAAGTTATTTGTGCCCGTCATTGTTCCGTCAGCTGCAATTTTACCTAGATTAATCCCATACATATAATAGCCACTAGAATTAACCAAATAACCCTCACCATCTAAACTAAAAGAGCCATCACGTGTAAAGTAATTTTGTTGTGTTCCATTATAAACTGGCGCGTTAATATCAAAAGCACCATTTTTGTTAAGCCCAACGACAAACCAACCTTTGCCACTATAAGCAACATTAAAGTCTCCCTCTGCACTAACATAAGTCCCATCATTCGCATTGATAGCATTAGAGCCTATGGTAGAACCATAGTTGTAATCATTAGAAATTGGAGAATTTGCATTCACATAACTCATACTTGTTGCAAAAAGACTTTTAAACTCTGGTAAATTTGCGCGGTAACCCACCGTATTAACATTTGCGATATTATTAGAAGTGGAATCAATCCCAAATTGATGGGTTCTAATTCCACTAATTCCATTATAAAATGCACCGACCATTAGAAATCCTTTCCATACATTTTAATGATTAACTTTTAGGTTGAAAAGTATGTGCGTAAGTAATTGGAATTACCATTTCACCAAGTTTCAAATAAGGCACACCTTTGTCATAGAGCACACTTTGCACCTCACCACGTCCAAGTTCTGTGCTTAAATATTTGTTAGTTGTTGCATCTAAGTTATATTCTGCACTAATCGTATAATCCCCAGCTTTTACATAGCTACCACCACTATCTTTTGTATCCCACTCAAAATCAATCCAACCACTTTGCCCGTCATAATCTTTAAGACTGATTTCTTTAACAATCGTTTTTTCTTCAGATTCTTTTCCATCTGAACCTGTGGTAACCTTTTTTGTAACAATAGTAATCTTTGGATCACCTTTACTTGCATCAATAGGCTCATCAAAGTAAAGGCTAAATTTTGTTGTCTCATTCTTCTCAAGCGTGATTGTATTTAAACCTGTCTCTGCAATTTTTCCTATTACGCCAATCGCATTATAACCACTCAAAATATTACTATCTTGAATACTATCAGAGAGCAAGCCTAAAGATTCTAGCATTTTCTTTTGGGATTCTATCATCTTCTCTTGTGCTTCAATAGTTTTTTCGTTTGTTTCTTGCATAGATTCCATTGCGCTTGTCATTTTTTCCATTGCGGCTTTCATTTTTTCCTGCGCTTCCACTTGTGTGAGTTGCGCAGTTTGAGTTAGAATCTCTTGTGTCTCCATTGGAGCAGTTGGGTCTTGGTTTTTAAGTTGTTCTAAAAACAATCGCATAAACGCTTCATTAGACAATGAGTTTCCACCGGTTGTGCTTTCATCTTTGGGAATCTCTTTATCATCTAATGGATTTTTCCATTCGTTTTCCTTTGCACTCTCTGTTCCACTTGAACGACTTGTGTTGCTTGTAGTTTGAGGTTGTTGGTAATTTCCATTTAGTCCTGTTGCAGTTGTTGATGACATTCTTTATCCTTTAAGCATAATATGAAAAGTTAATCTCCACAAGTGCCACTTTGGCATAAGGGTTATTCACTTCTTTGTAAATATGTAAGCTATTTTCATTCCACTTTTGAGTATTTTGCGAATTTTCATCAGAATTTTGTGTCAAATTCTGCTCTTTGCGAGGATTCTCCCCTTGATTTTGTCCGCCAAATCCTCCGCTATTTCCTCCATTAGAACCATTGAAATCTCCATTATCTAAAAGATTCCCTGCATTATCTTTAAACTCTAAATTGACATCATTTAAGCCCAAATTGCTCAAGCTATTTTTAAATTCTTGCGCATTTTGCATAAAGAGTTGCAAAGCGGTTTGATTGGAAGTGATTTGCACAGAGACATTTTCTCCGCGTTTAGTAATCGTAAGCTCCACACTTCCCAAATTTTCTGGATTGAGCTCTAAGGACAACCTAGTAATGGGCGGGCGATAATTCTGCAATGCTTCTCTTAGCTTATCGCTAAAATGCAAGAAAGTATTTTGCACACTCAAACGATTCTCTACCTGCGCTTGTGTGCTTGCCTGATAAATCTCTTGATTGATTTTTGCTTTTTTCTCTGTATTCTCTTTGCTTACTTCCAACATCGCCTCTTTGGAAGTTTCTTTTGAACTTTGCGCAGATTTTTCAGTAGTTTTAAGCAGATTTTCTAAGAAAATATCCTGCTGCTTGATGTCTTGTTTTATATTTTCCTCTTTGAACGCATTTCCAAGAGTATTGAGACTCTGTGTTGTGGTGGTTTTTGAATTTTTTATATTTCTTTTATCCTCTTTCTCTTCTTTCAAAAAAGATTCTTTGACTTCCTTTTGTTCTTTAAGAGTAAAAGGATTCCGCAAAGATTCTTGTGTCGCTTTGCTTTGTGAAGCTACTTTTGTATTTTGGGATTCTTTAAGCATTTCCTCTTGATTAGTTTTTTCTTTTACCTTTTCCTCCTGTTTTATCTCATTTTTCACTACAAAATCCTGCTTGCCTACCTCTTGTTTGGGAATCTCTTTACTAGGTTCTTGTGCTTTAGCTTGCAAAGATTCTGTGGGTTTATCAGGGGATTCTTTGATATTTTTCGCTTTTACCTTTTCTTTTTCTTGTGCATTTTTAATCTCTGTTTTTTGTAATTTGTTTTTCGCTTCCAAGTTCTCCGCTTCTTTTGTTTTAAAATCTGTTTTGGATTCTATTTTTTCTTTTGTTGGCGTTAAATTCTCTACATTTTGAGAATCCTTAAGATTCTTTTCCTCTTTTTTAAGATTCTGTGTTGAATTTTTAACATTCAAAGATTCTTTGTTTTCTGCCTTAAAATCTGTTTTGGATTCTATTTTTTCTTTTGTTGTCGTTAAATTCTCTACATTTTGAGAATCCTTATGATTCTTTTCCTCTTTTTTAAGATTCTGTGTTGAATTTTTAACATTCAAAGATTCTTTGTTTTCTGCCTTAAAATCTGTTTTGTTTGGAGAAGCTTTAGAATCTTTTGACGATTCTTTGTTAAGCAATTCTTTATCTTGCAAGAGATTGCTTAAAATATTCAAAGATTCCTTGCTTTCTTTTTGTGTTACTTTTGGATTTGCAGTATTTGTTTTTACATTTTCATTTGTTTTTAAAATTTGCTTATCCAAAAGCATTTCTCGCTTAGGCACACCTTTAAATTTTATCTCTTGATTAGTGTTGTCCTTTTGCAAGTTAATTTTTTGGATATTTAACTTTAAATCCTCCGCAACCTTATTCAAATCTTTTAGAGTTTTTACCTCTTGAGTTTGAGTTTTTGAAAATTCCAACAAATCCCTTGCGCTTTTTAAAGTTGTCTTTGTAGGCAAAGTATCCTGTGTATTATTTGAGATATTTATTTTTACATTTTTATTCCGTGATTCCGTCTTTTGCGATTCTACAAATTTTTTAGAAAGATTGTATTTTTCATCTAAACTCTTCAAAATATTGCTTTGTTGGCTACTATTTTTAGAAAATTTATTAAGCTCTTGTGGAATCTCTAGAGAATTTTGAGAAGTTTTTTTGGATTTAGTCTCTGATTTTTTAGAATTTTTATCCATACTTAGAAAATTGAAAATTTCGGCAAATCCCCCGCCTTCACTTTCGCTTACATTTTGGGCATTTGAAGTTTTGATGACACTTTTTTGATTGACTTGTTCAATATCTATTAAAGGAAGCATAGACGCGCCTTTCTCTAAGAATTTAGATTTAATTACTAGAGTATAAGCAAAAGCCATTCCAAAGATTTTTGATTATTTTTTTAGATTGTTTTAGTTAGAATCCACACCTAATTTTAATCTTAAGGAAAACAATGCAAGAAATCAGAAATATTGCGGTGATTGCGCACGTAGACCACGGAAAAACTACCCTAGTAGATGGACTACTTAGGCAGTCTGGAACTTTTGCAAACCACGAACAAATAGATGAACGTGTAATGGATAGTAATGAGATTGAAAAAGAAAGAGGAATCACGATTCTATCGAAAAATACTGCAATTAATTATAAAGGAACAAAAATCAATATTATTGACACTCCCGGACATGCTGATTTTGGAGGAGAAGTAGAACGCGTCTTGAAAATGGTTGATGGCGTGCTATTACTTGTAGATGCACAAGAGGGAGTAATGCCACAGACAAAATTTGTCGTCAAAAAGGCACTTGCGCTTGGAATCCGACCCATTGTGGTTGTCAATAAGATTGACAAACCCGCCGCACAACCTGACCGCGTGATTGACGAAGTGTTTGATTTGTTTTCGGCAATGGGAGCAAATGAAGAGCAATTAGATTTTCCAGTAGTTTATGCCGCTGCGCGCGAAGGATACGCAATAAAAGAATTAGAAGATGAGAAGAAAAACCTAGAACCGCTTTTTGATGCGATTTTAGAATATGTGCCTCTGCCAAGCGGAGAAAGTACAAATCCTCTACAAATTCAAATCTTTACCCTTGATTATGATAACTATGTGGGTAAAATTGGAATCGCTAGAATCTTCAATGGCAAGATTAGAAAAGGCGAAAATGTAATGCTTGCAAAAAGCAATGGAGAAAAAGTAACAGGTAAAATCACCAAACTAATTGGGTTCTATGGCTTGGCTAGAACGGAAATTGAAGAAGCCAAAGCGGGAGACATTATCGCCCTTGCAGGATTCCATTCTATTAATGTTGGAGATTCCATTGTGGATATCAACAATCCGATTCCACTTGACCCTATGCACTTAGAAGAGCCGACAATGAGTGTAAATTTTGCAGTCAATGATTCTCCTTTTGCAGGATTAGAGGGCAAACATGTAACGGCAAACAAATTAAAAGAACGGCTAGAAAAAGAAATGCAAACAAACATTGCAATGAAAATTGAGGAGCTAGGCGAAGGAAAATTCAAAGTCAATGGACGTGGAGAATTGCAAATCACGATTCTAGCCGAGAATTTGCGCCGAGAAGATTATGAGTTTAGTATTTCGCGCCCCGAAGTCATCGTCAAAGAAATTGATGGGGAAAAATGCGAACCTTTTGAATCCTTAGTTATTGATACACCTCAAGATTATGCCGGCAGCGTGATTGAAAAATTAGGACGCAGAAGGGCGGAACTAAAGGCAATGAATCCTATGGGAGAAGGTTATACACGACTAGAATTTGAGATTCCAGCGCGTGGGTTAATTGGCTATAGGAGCGAATTTTTAACCGATACAAAAGGGGAAGGTGTGATGAATAATAGTTTTTTAGAATTTCGCCCCTTTAGTGGAAGCGTAGAAACAAGAGGCAATGGTGCGCTTATCTCAATGGAAAATGGTGAAGCAACACCCTTTTCGCTAGGAAATATCCAAGAAAGAGGAGTTTTATTTATCCCACCACAAACTAAAGTTTATATTGGTATGATAATTGGCGAACATAGCCGAGAAAACGATTTAGATGTGAATCCCATCAAGGCAAAGCATTTAACTAATATGCGCGCAAGTGGCAGTGATGAGGCGATTAAACTCACACCACCAAGAGATTTAAACCTAGAGAGAGCATTAGAATGGATTGAAGAAGATGAGATTTTGGAAGTTACTCCCAAAAACATTAGAATCCGCAAAAAAATATTAGACCCGACACAAAGAAAAAGAAAAAGTAAATAAGAGGAGAATCTATGCTAACTGTTATCAAAAGAAATGGACGCATTGAACCACTAGATGTAACCAAAATCCAAAAATACACGCGTGATTCCGTTGTAGGGCTAGAAGGCGTTTCTCAAAGTGAATTAGAAGTTGATGCGAAGTTGCAATTTCGCGACAAAATCACTACACAAGAGATTCAGCAAACACTGATTAAAACCGCTGTAGATAAAATTGACATTGATTGTCCTAATTGGAGTTTTGTTGCAGCAAGGCTCTTTCTTTATGATTTATACCACCGCATTAATGGCTTTAATGGCTATAAAACCTTGCGCGAATACCTAGAACTAGGCGAAAATGAGAATCGCATCGTCAAAGGAATGAAAGAAAAATTTGATTTGGAACGATTAAATAAAAAAATTGACACAAACAGAGACCTGCAATTTAATTATTTAGGCATAAAAACGCTTTATGATAGATATTTACTAAAAGACAAAAAAGGCAATCCCATTGAATTGCCACAACATATGTTTATGGGAATTGCTATGTTTTTAGCCCAAAATGAACAAGACCCAAATTTTTGGGCAGAACAATTTTATGATTTGCTTTCTAAATTTGAAGTTATGGCAGCCACCCCTACACTTTCAAATGCTAGAACTCCTCGTCATCAACTAAGCTCTTGCTATATTGGAAGCACGCCAGACAATATTGAAGGAATTTTTGATTCCTATAAAGAAATGGCACTTTTGAGCAAATATGGCGGTGGAATCGGTTGGGATTTCTCCAAAATTCGTGGGCTTGGAAGCTTTATTGATGGGCATAGAAATGCAGCGGGTGGAGTGATTCCTTTTTTGAAAATCACGAATGACATTGCCATTGCAGTAGATCAGTTAGGCACAAGAAAAGGTGCAATTTCTGTTTATTTAGAGCCATGGCATAGTGATATTTTTGATTTTGTGGATATTAAGAAAAATAGCGGGGAAGAAAGACGTAGAACACACGATTTATTCCCAGCACTTTGGATTCCCGACTTGTTTATGAAAAGAGTGCAAGAGGACGGCTTATGGAATCTCTTTGATTCACTCACTTGTTCAGATTTAACCAACCTTTATGGCAAAGCGTTTGAAGCGCGCTATATTCAATATGAACAAGACCCAAATATCCCTAAAGAAACAATTAAAGCAAAGGATTTATGGAAAAAAATCCTCACAAATTATTTTGAAGTTGGTTCTCCTTTCTTGTGTTTTAAAGATAATGCAAATTATGCAAATCCAAACTCACATACAGGAATCATTCGTAGCTCCAATCTCTGCACAGAGATTTTTCAAAATACTGAACCCAATGAATGTTTTATCCGTGTAGAATATGAAGATGGAACGATTGAGGATTTCTCTGAATATCAAGAAGTCATTACAGATTGTGGCATCAAAAAACCCTCCAACAAAATTACTTCCATTGACAGCATTAGAGGCAAAAAGGTTTTCATTGCGCAAAGAGAATCTAGCGATGGCAAAACTGCGGTGTGTAACCTCGCCTCTGTCAATCTTTCTAAGATTCACACCAAAGAAGATATTGAACGCGTTGTTCCTATTGCAATTAGAATGCTAGACAATGTAATTGATTTAAATTTCTGCCCCAATCGTAAAGTCAAGGTAACAAATCTCAACAATCGCGCGATTGGTTTAGGTGTAATGGGGGAAGCACAAATGCTAGCAGAAGCACGCATTGAATGGGGAAGCGACCAACACTTGGCAAAAATTGATGAAATAATGGAAATGATAAGCTACAATGCAATCCAAGCAAGTTGTCATCTTGCGCAAGAAAAGGGAGTTTATAGCGAATTTATTGGTTCAGAATGGTCTAAAGGAATCTTTCCAATTGACAAGGCAAATAATGAAGCAAAAAAACTTATTGACCGCGGAGGGCTTTTTGGATTCGTTTATGATTGGGATATTTTGCGCGAAGAAGTCAAAACCAAAGGGATTCGCAATGGCTATTTAATGGCGATTGCCCCGACAAGCTCTATTTCTATTCTTGTTGGCACAACACAAACGATTGAGCCAATCTATAAGCGTAAATGGTTTGAGGAAAACCTAAGCGGTTTGATTCCTGTTGTTGCCCCAAATTTAAGCTTAGATAATTGGAATTATTACATCTCTGCGTATGAGATTGACCAACGCTTACTTATCAAAGCCGCTGCGATTCGTCAAAAATGGATTGACCAAGGACAAAGCACAAATATTTTTATGGCTTTAAATCTTGCAAGCGGTAAATATTTGAATGAAATTTATATGTTAGCGTGGAAATTAGGCTTGAAATCCACTTATTATTTACGCTCTCAAAGCATTGAAGCAGAAAGCAACACAGACGCGATAGACCGCAGCATTGAATGTGAGGGTTGCCAATAAGTGAAAAAATCTTATCTAATTGATACTTCAATTATTTTAGATGATGTAGAGAATCTCTTTTTCCTCCACCAAAATGGAGAAAATGCAATCTTCATCTGTGATGTTACCTTAAGTGAATTGGACAAAAAGAAAGATTTAAGTAATGAGACAGGATTCTTTGCGCGAGAATTTTTTAGGAATCTAGGGGATTTTGCTTCCACTTCTTCATTTAATCCTATGGAAAACGATAAAATCCACACATTTTATTTTACGATTCATCATCAAAAAATCCCATTACAAATGATTCATAGACCCAATTATAAAACCAAATTTCAAGACTATGGATTAAACGACGCGCGTATTTTGGAGATTGCCAAAGATTATCATTTTGTGCTACTTACAAACGATATCTCCCTCAAAGTCTATGCGCTTTCACTTAATCTTTCTTCACAATCTCTTTTAAGAGACAGAATAGAGAATCCCCAAGCCATTGAGTTTTTGAATCATTTTCAAATCCACAAAAGCAATATTAAAGAAAATCTTGAGCACAATGCGGCATTTGCTGCACTCAAAAATTGGAGTTTGATTGAGATTTCCGAACAAGACAACACCGAAAATAGCCTCTACCTCACAGGTAGAAAACATTATGGCATTAAACTAGACAATAGCTTTTATCCTTTGGATTTTGATGCGCGTTTAGAAGAGGATAAACTCTATATTAATCCAATTAACTTGGAGCAAAAATTTCTTTACACGCTTCTAACGCACCCCAAAAACAGAATCACAATTTGTAGCGGCGCGACAGGAAGTGGCAAAACACTCATTGCTTTGCAGGCAGGATTACATTTACTAAAAAAGGGCGTCGTCAATGGAATCGTTTATCTGCGCAATACTATCACCGCAAACGATAAAGAGGCAGAACTTGGATTCCGCAAAGGTGATGAAAATCAAAAACTTCATTATTTTATGTATCCTCTTTTTAGTGCAATTAACTTTATGATTACCAAAATGCAAAAGGAATCTCTTGCCAAACGCATTGAATATCGCGGAGAAGCAAACAGCATACAAAGTCAAGAAGCCACAGAATATTTCTTAAACAAACACAACATTGAAGTGCTAGACATTGCCCACGCACGCGGGGTGAGCATTGCCAAAAAATTTGTCATTTTTGATGAGGCGCAAAATGCCTCTAATGCAACCATTAAGCTAATTGGGACAAGAATGGCGGAAGATTCTAGGATTGTCTTTTTAGGCGACCCTATGCAGATTGACCACCCTTATCTTAGCAAATATCGCAATGGACTTATTAGCTTGCTAAAAAAAGCAAAGCAGGACGATTTTCTTGCAGGCATTGTTTTGCACCAAACTATTCGCAGTGAGATTGCTAGTTGGTTTGAAGAAAATTTCTAGAATATCGTAACTGCGATTCTATCATTTGTCATTGCAGAAAATCTCAAAACTTCTTGGCGCACATTGGCAACTTACCCAAACTTGCGAGCACCTTGCATACAAAAACTCACGACAAAACCACAGTAAAAGCTATTCTCTTGTGGGATTCTATCTTGCCCAAAAAAGCTTGCAAATTCTCCAAATTAGCCTCTAGCTCCAACTGCACACCCTCTTGCAAAAATTCTTTTTGCACAATCTGAATCTCAAGTTTTTTAATCCAATATTCCGCTTTAGAAAATGCACTGAAAGGAATCTTTATCACAAGGGATTCTTGAGGAATATAAAGCTGCAATGCCCCCTGCTCTTTTGCCTTTTCTATTACATCTTTTGTGGCTTGTGTGTAAGCCCTTACAAGTCCGCCTGTGCCGAGCAATGTGCCTCCAAAATAGCGCACCACCAACAAACCGCATTCTATTAAATCATATCCACGCAAAACCTTTAAAGTAGGCATGCCTGAAGTGCCTTTAGGCTCTCCATCATCACTAAAACTCTCCTCAATTTGTCTCTGTGGATTAAACTTGCGTGAGGAAGTTACAAAATGCACGGCTTTGGGGTGTTTTATACGCATTTGCGCAACAAATTCTGTGAAATGTTTGATGGAAACCAAATAAGAAAGAAACTCTGAACCTTTCACTTCAAAACTAGATTCTACAATCTTTAAAGGATAATATAGGCTAGTCATTCTCATTTATTATGCGTTTGAGATTCCCTCCTGCAAAACTCACAATTTTATTTCCGATAGAATCCAAACCAACAATCTCACAAATTGCCCCCTTTGCAATAGCTTGTTTGGGCATACCAAAAACAACACAGCTTGCTTCATCTTGCGCAATCGTATAAGCTCCATTATTATAAAGCTCTTTGATTCCTATGCTTCCATCGTCTCCCATACCCGTCATAATAATCGCAAGAACATTTTTACCTGCAACATTATTTACACTGCGAAACATCACATCTACACTTGGACAATGACGAGAAATACGAATCCCCTCTTGAGGTTCGGCATAATAATCATTGCGTATCCTCTTCAAAACCATATGCAAGCCACCCGCTGCCAAATAGACACAAGAATCTTTCAAAATAACTTTTTCGCGCACTTCATAAACATCTAACTCGGAGATTCTATTAAGCCTTTGAGCAAAAGAAGTAGAAAAGTTACCCGGAATGTGTTGCGTAATCACAATGGGAGGTAAATTGCGTGGTAGGGTTTGTAAAATCTTTGCAATCGCATCTACTCCCCCTGTGCTTGCACCAATGGCAATCAACTTTTTGCCATCTCCTTTATAGGGGTCAGATTTCAACAATAAATCTGGATGATATTTTTTATTTATATCTGTCAAGCTAATCCATCACTTTTACAAAGATATTTTTTCCTAAGCGATCCACCTTAGGAGCAAGATTTAAAATATTTTCTGAATGCCCAAGATATAGCGTCCCACCAATTTTCAGATGAGAGAATATTTGACTCAAAATCTGTTCTTGGTCTGAAACCTTGAAATAAATCAGCACATTGCGACAGAAAATAATATCAAATTCTTTTATCCCAAAAGGATACCTTGAATCATAAAGATTCTGCTGTTTGAAAGTCAAAATATTTTTCAAATTTGACTTTGCGTCCATAAAAAGCTCGTGGTCGTTTTTGTGTTTTATATCAAAATAATCTTTTAAATCTACCCAAGTAGGCAAAGGATTCAACTTGGTATTTACGACATATTTACCCTTTTTGGCAAAATCCAACACCGAAGTGTCAATATCAGTCGCAAGAACACTCACAGGAGTGCTAGAGCAATAAATTTCTTTTGCATAAAGTAAAGTTGTCGCGATAGAATAAGGTTCTTCACCCGTAGAACTAGCCGAACAATAAACTTTTATTGGCTCATTCTCCTTTAATCTATGTGGCAAAATTCTATCTAACATATCATCAAAATGGAATCCCTCACGAAAGAAATCTGTTTTATTTGTCGTAAAAGCATTAACAAATTCCTGCTTAAAATGCCCATGCTTGACTTGATGAAAAAAATTATCAAAATCCTGAATATTAAATTTGCGCTTTAGCATATCCAAACGATTTTTAATAGTAGAATCCTTGCTAGTCGGCAAGTAAATTCCTGCAATTTTATAGATAATTTCTCGCGCTTTATTAATATCGTTATTGTTAATATTGACAGACATTCTTCCTCTTTAATTTAAATTGTGCTGTTTTTTGTAAGTTTCTTGCCATTTTTCTGAAGTCAGAGTATCGGTTACTTGCCCGATATTTTGGTATTGTTGATAATAATCTTCTACAAAAGCTCTTATTTCTGATTTTATAGGCTTATAATTTCCTTCAGAATCTTTTAGGGCATAATTATCCAAAAAAACTTTTGCATCTTGCTTGTTTAAATAAGTTACAATCAACTGATTATAAACATTCAAATATTGCTTTTTTAAGGCTTGCATTGTGGTTTCATTGACTTTAATCTCTAATGCCGTTGTTTCAAAATCACCTTTATAATGCAAAACTCCTGCGCCAAATAAAACTTCCAAATGGATTAAACCCTCACAATAATAAGGCAATACTTCATCTTCTTTCATCCACGCAATCAAACCTACCGCACGCGCAATAGTATTAAAAATAAGCTCTTTTAGCAAGGGTTGATTGGGGGATAAAAAATAATAGGCAAGCCCGCCCATTGTTGCCTTAAATTCTTCTATGTTTTTAAATTGCCCACTTGCGTTCATTTTTAATTCACTATCTGAACTTACCCATAAAATATGCCCAAACTCGTGCCCAATCGTTGCAATCTCATACACTTTATACCAATTTTCTTTTTTGAAAAACAATAACTCTCTATTAAAATCTAAAAAGTCTTGCGGAAAAGTCTTAGAAGATAGAAGCATAAAAGGCTTAGCCATAGATAATTCGCGCACTCTATCGGGAAAATAAAAAATCTTTTTGCCATATTTTTTGCTAACTTTTTCGTCATTTGGCACGACTTGCGCACTAAAAAGCCCATTTAGTTCTGCTCCATAAAAAAGTGCGGGTAGCCCACCATAACTTTGCGTTTTAAGCAAAGATTCCTCTACACACGAATTAATTTCTTTTTTATATTCGGTATGGGGGGCTTTAGAGCTGTAAAATTGATAAAATTTTAACATAGATTCTTTGGAAATTTTACAATCCTGCTCTTCTTGAGGATTAAGCAAATCAATTCCTTCGTAAATTCTAGCAATACGCAAATCCCATTCAGGGGCAACAGCCTTTCTAAAATGGTCTTCATAATATTCTAAAGGATGTCCAATCTGCAAAGGAGTAGAAATCGCCATCCAAGCCTTATCCACAAGTCTCCAAGATTCCAACAAACGGTTCGTATTTGTTTGCATTAAAGCGGATTTTAAGGTTTTTAAATAATGCAAATGCGCATTTTTTTGCTCTAATTTCGGTAAAACTTCTGGGGTTTTTTCCAAAGATTCAATCCCTGCATTAAAAGCCTTTTTTAATTCCTCAAACTCTTCTTGAAAAAAATCTGCATACGCCACGGCTTGATAGATAGAATCCTTAAGCACGGGCACAGAGTAGCTTCTATCTCCTATTTCATTTTCATTGACTAATGTATCTTTTTGTATTGGAAGATCGTTTAAAGTTTCTTGACTTAAAATATTTTTTAAAGAGAGTGTAGAAGTGGAGGAAACCTCCATACTAGGCTTTAAAACTTCTAAGATTTTTTGTAAATCTTTATTGTATTTTTGATTTAATTCACGATTGATTCCTAAAATCAAATTCCTCTGCCAAGCTATAAAAAATCCATTAAAGCATAAGCCTATCTTATGCACTGCTTGAATTAATGCCCGCAAAAATGGACTTAAAAGCCTCTCCTTTGTGATATATTCTAACAATAATTGATGTTTTTCCATATGAAAATTACAAGTGATTTTTAAAAGCTGCATTCTTAAGCTGATGATTTGTTCTTCTTGCATTTCAAGCTTTTGCAAGACATTCATCAGAGGAGCCTCTTGCAATGCTATTACGCGGTCTAAACAAGCAAGTAGAGACTCACGATTGTGTGGAATCTGCACAAAAATACTTTCCAAAAAATGCGGAACTTTATCTGTTTTGATAGATTCATAAAGTGCATTCGTCTGCTTATTTTGTGCTTCTATGCGTTTATAAATTTTTGTAATATCGTGCAAAACATCCGCTTCTGTCATTTTTACTCCTTACTCTGCTGTACTCTCCACCTTTTTGTGTTTTTTGATGATTTGATATGCTTGATTAATAGATTGTAATTTTTTGGTGGAATCCTCCATAATAGACTGCTCCAAACCCTTGTGATATAAAATATCTGGGTGGAATTGGCGCACGAGATTCTTATAAGTTTTTTTAATATGTTCCATACTATCCTCTTCACTTACACCTAAAGTAGCATAAGCTTCTTGCAAAGTAGAATCCACTTGTTTTTGGGCATAAAATTCTTCAAAGGTATCATAAAGAGTATTAAAATCCTCATTATCAATCTCCAAATAAGCCGCAACATCTAAAATAATTTCGCGTTCCTCACTTCCTAGCTCACCGTCCGCATAGGCAAGAGCAAGCAAATATTCTACCAATTTTAAGCGACTTTTATATTGTCCTTTGGTAAGTGTTGCATAGCTTCTAGTTAGGGATTCCACACTTTCATTGGTAAAATCAAAAATTTTATGCAAAATTTCTAAAATTTCATCTTTTTGATTCATTGCGCTTTGCAAACACAACGCGTCTGCAATATCCTGTATGGTGTTTTCCATAAGCTCTAGCTCTAGCTCACACACTTTACCATCACTTTGAGCAAGTTTAGACAAAAGAGCAACAATCAAGCCATATTCACTTTTTGCAATCTTCTCCTCTCTGCTAAGACTAGAGATTTGCTCTTGATTTTTGTATGGATTTTGATATTCGCTTAATTCGCTATCCTTTTCTTCATTGTTAATTTGAGGACGTTTTTGTGGGTGATTAAGATAATCTCTAAAATTAATCATTGCAATGGCAATAATGACAATCGTAACAAGCAGTAAAATCTCCATTCACAACCCCTATTTTGTAAAAAATCCTTTAAGCTTATTTAGGATTCCACTTTCATTCAAAAATCCCAATTCCGCAAGCTTATGTTTAATCTCCGTGATTCCATCATTATTTGCCTCTACTTCTACGCTTTGACTTTCAATATCTACGCGCAAGGAAGGATATTTTTGCAAAAGTGCTTCATTGATTTTTTTAACACATCCTTGACATTTGATATTTTGACATTGTATTTTTTCCATAATTTAAATTTCCTCAAGTTATTGATGTGGTGTGGTGGGCCCTATAGGACTTGAACCTATGACCAATCGGTTATGAGCCGAGTGCTCTAACCAGCTGAGCTAAGGGCCCTTTTTGAAAAAGAGGTATGATTATACACAAATTTATATCTAAAGGCAAGTAAATTTTCTAATACAGCAAAAAGAATCATAAAAGTAATAAAACTACTGCCTCCATAACTAAATAATGGCAATGGAATCCCAACCACAGGTGCTAACCCAATCGTCATTGCAATATTCACTCCCGAATAAATAAAAATCAACAAGCCTATACAATAAGAAATCACTTTCAAAAAGTAGTCTTTTTCATTTTCATAACTCATAGAAAAAATGTGAAAAATCAAAGAAGCATAGAGAATAAACAATCCAATTGCGCCTACAAAACCGAATCTTTCTACAAAGTAAGGAAAAATAAAATCACTTGTCGCAATAGGCAAAAACCTATATAATGCCTGTGTGGCTTCTTCTTTTTCCTTTCCATAGATTCCTCCAGAACCTACGGCAATCATTGCTTGTTTGACTTGATAATCTGGCTCTTTGGATATGAAATCCACGATTCTTTTTTTCTGATAATCGTGTAGATTCGCATACAAAATAGGAGATAGAAATAAAACACCAATCGCTAAGGTAAGCCAAATCTTATAATTTACCCCGATTAAAAACAATGCGCCAAAGCTCATCAACAATAATACAAGCGCTGTTCCTAAATCAGGCTGTTTTAAAACTAACAAAAAGGGCAACAAAATCAAAAAAGAAAGTTTCAAAAAATCTAACAACTTATAGCCATTTTTAGGAGGTGGCTTTTTATCCACATAATAAGCTATCATCAAAATTAATGCGGGTTTCATCGTCTCTGAAGGTTGAAAAGTAAAATGAATAAAAGGAATTTCAAGCCATCTTTGCGCGCCCAAACGCGTATCTCCAAAAAACTCAACTAGAACCAAAAATGCGACATTAACACAATAAAAACCAACAATAAACCACGGGATTCTACGCATAGGAATCAAAAATACCACCACAAAAATCAATAATCCTACGCCCACATAAACTAAGACTTTGCTACCCAAAAATTCGTTATTTTCGTTAATCAAAAACCAAGACAGCAGAATAATTGGCGCAATCAATAAAGGCAAAGTATAATCAAAATATGCTAGAATCTTGCGGTTAATTTTAAACAAAAGACAATCCCAAAAATAAATATTGCGGTAATTTTAAGGATAATTTTAACATAATTTTTAAATAAAGATTGTATAAAAAATGAAAAAAAAATTACATCTTGCTTTTGCGTATGATTCCTCCTCTGTTTTTTTGAATCAAAATTCTGCTTGCAAGGATTCTAATCCCCAACAAAAACAGGATTTTATTTCCCACCAAACATTCACTCCCAATGCCGATGAAATAGGAATCCGAGCAGATATTTTTCTCGCCAAAACACTACAAATCTCGCGCTCACAAGTAGAAAAACTTCGTGCAAACAAGCAAATCTTGCTCAATGGCTCTCCTCTTAACAAACTCGGAATCTTTTTAAAAGCACAGGATATTCTTATTCTTCAAGAGATAGCCAAGCCTCTTAGCGATTCTGCAAATTCTCAAACTTTTGAGATTCCAATTCTCTACCAAGATGAAGAATTATTGATTTTGAATAAACCTGCCGGATTAATCGTTCATCGTGCAAATGCGCAAGATGAACAATACACGCTCGTAGATTGGCTAAGACAAAAAAAATTTTCGCTTTCTAATCTTGGGGATTCTTATCGCGCAGGCATTGTGCATAGATTAGATAAAGGCACAAGCGGTGCAATCGTAATTGCAAAGACGAATTTCGCGCACGAACATCTAAAATCACAGCTTCAATCACGTCAAATGGGACGCTATTATCTTTGTGTCATTGACCAAGCATTAAAAGAATCGCAAATGGTAGATTCTCCACTGATACGACATTCCAAAAATCGTTTAAAATACACTACGGCAAACAAAAATAATCCTAATGCAAAATCTGCTAAAACCGCGTTTTTTAAAATTTCCTCCGCACAAAATGAAAAATTGCATTATGAACTCATCGGAGCAAAGCTTTTCAGCGGACGCACACATCAAATTCGTGCGCATTTGAGTAGTTTAAATCGCCATATTTTGGGTGATTACTTTTATGGTTATTTAGGAGATTCCCATTTCAATGGATTTTTAGAAGATAGAATCTTGCTTCACTCTCATTTACTTTATTTAAACCACCCAAAAAATGGAAAAATTTTACATTTTTATGCTCCGCTTTTTAAGGATATGCAAGACTTTTTAAAAACCTATTTTTCTTTAGAAAGCTATCAAGATTCCTCCAATAATCTACTTTTTCCGCTTGAAAGTCTTTATCATTCTGCTTTTTTTATGGATTCCATTGTATAAATTCTCTTTCAAAATTACACAATTCCCCTTAAGAAATCTTGCACTAAAATATATAATTATGTTAAAATTAAGCTTTACTTTCTAAAACTTTAAGAAATTACAAGGACATTAAAATGAAAAATCCTCTATTTAAATTTTTCTTTAGTGGAATCCTCACAACTTTTATGTTACTTTTTAATGCTTGTTCAGCTTTAAACCCAAATCCTAGCATCAATAGCTCACTTACTCCCCCAAAGAACATTCGTGTATTAAGTGATATTAATACCAATGCTTTTGAATGGACTTCCGTGCAAGACCCAGAAGTCGCAGGTTATTATATTTATCGTAAAAAAGCACAAGAGCAAAATTTCAGCAAAATTGCCACATTAGATTCGCGTTTTATCACACATTATGCAGATAATAAACTAGATGCTAATACCGAATATATTTATCAATTTGCTTCGTTTGATAAGCAAAAAAATGTCTCTCCTTTTTCTGAAACTATCAGCGCAAAAACACATTCTATCAATGCTGTAAGCTATGTAGAGGCTATTAGCAACTATCCAAGAAAGGTAAAAATTATTTGGAATCCTCATCAAGATACGCGCGTAAATGGCTATATTGTTGAGCGCAAAGACAAAAATGGAAATTGGCAAGAAATTGGCAAGATTCAAAATCGCCTGCTTGTAGAATATTTGGACACCAAATTAGACGATGGCACAACCTATGAATATCAAATTCTTGCCTACAACGCCAATGGCTCACGCTCACTTCCCTCTAAAAGGGTTCAAGCTACCACCAAGCCCAAACCTGTGCAAATCACTAATTTTAAGGCAACAAATAATATTCCAAAACAAATCAATTTAAGTTGGAATTTGCACAAAAACCCTGAAGTAACTTCTTATAAGATTCTGCGCTCTGGCTTTATTTCTAGCTTTTATACTACGATTGCCACGCTTCCTAGCAACACAGATTCGTATCAAGATTTGATAGGCAAAGATGGCGAACAATATAGTTACAAAATCATTGCTGCCGACAAAGATGGGATTGACAGCTTAGAAACAGGACCTATTAGCGGTTCAACGCTTGCGATTCCTAATGCACCAAATATCACCTATGCACGCATTGAAAATGGTTCTGTTGTACTTAAATGGAATCCCACTGATAATCGCGCCACAGAATATATTGTTTATAAAAAAGATTCCTTATTTTTTGGAGAAACTTTGCGTTACAATAAAGTCCTCACAACGGAATTTATTGATAAAGAAGTTAAGGCGGGCGAAAAATATTATTATCGTGTCAGTGCAATAGATAAGAATGGATTAGAATCCAAAACATCTCAAGAAGTTGTGCTTTCTCTACCTAAATAAGACGACAATGCCACATTTTAAAACTGCACAACTTAAACTCCCCAATCTTCCCTCAAAAGTTACACATTCTTTAGGGGAATTTTGTTTTATGCAAGTGTTTCACTCAACACAAAATCCTCATTTTTCTTTGTTGCAAGTTTATTTCATTCCTAAAGATTCCAAAGAAAAAATCAAAAAATTTTTCCTAGAAATCAAAACGCGCCTGAAAGCCCCCCATAAAACCAAAGAAACTATTGTTCATTTGGATAAAAATTCGCGTATTTCTCCTATTGAAATTATCAAAAGTGCATTAAAAATTTTAATGGATTTTCAAGATTCTATTCTCTCGCACAATTTAAATGGTAAAAGTCAAGCATTAGAGTGCAAACTTCCATTCATTAGAGAAATTGAGGATTTTTTGGATTTTGAAAATCTTTTAAAAACTTTTGCAAGGGAATCTCAAGTATCTAAAAACACAAATTTTCTACCAAAAGTTTGGCTAGAAATCGGTTTTGGTAGTGGGAGGTATTTGTTACATAATGCCAAAAATTATCCAGAGATTCTGCACATTGGTTTAGAGATTCACTCTCCCTCATTGGAACAAGTAGCACGTCAAATTGGGCTTTTAGGGCTTAAAAATATTTTGATTCTTAGCTATGATGCGCGGATTTTTTTAGAAATTTTACCCTCCAACACTTTGGATAAAATCTTTGTGCATTTCCCTGTACCTTGGGACAAACAACCGCATCGTAGAATCCTAAGCCATACTTTTTTAACTCAAAGTGCTAGAGTTTTAAAAGAAAAAGGACATTTGCAATTACGCACAGACAGCCTAGATTACTTTAACTATGCAAAAAATCTTGCACAAGATTTCAAAACAGATTTTCAAATACAATCACATGTAAATGCTGAAGAGGCGATTATTAGCAAATATGAGGCAAGATGGTTAAGACAAAACAAAGATATTTATACTCTTGAATTTCTCGCCCTGCACTCTAGTACCTCACGCAAGCTAGATTTTGACTTTGCCTTTTTAGATTCTGCAGTGCAACCTTTATTATTTTTGCCCAAAAACTTTCAAAGAACAAAAATTGTGCAAAAGGATTATTTTTTGCATTTGGAGGATTTATTCATCAGCCCTTACGATTCCTCCTCTCCTCCTTGTTTGCTTAAAATTTCCTTTGGGGATTTTAATTATCCCCAAACGCGTTATGCGCTACAAACAAATCATCTTGAATATTTCAAAGAGAATCCATTGCCTACCTATCTCAATTACAAGGCACATCAGCAACTCTTACAATTAATCCAAAATGACTTCAGTCTTTATAAGGAATCATAAATGGACGCGATTATTCAAGCAAAAAATATGAATTTAGGTTACAAAAATGAAATCATTATCAAAAATGCGAGTTTTAGTATTTATCCTAAAGAATTTGTTTTCATTAGCGGTCCAAGCGGGAGTGGTAAAAGCACCTTAATGCGCTCTATTTATGGGGATTTAGCACTGAAAAGTGGCTCTTTAGAAGTCTGCGGAATAGAAATGTTTAAGGCAAATAAAAAAAATATTGAAATCTTGCGCAGACATTTAGGCATTATCTTTCAAGATTATAAGTTAATCAAAGATTTCAATGTAGAAAAAAATGTTATGCTTCCTATGATTATTGGAGGATTTACCAAAGAATCTTGCCAAGCCCAGACAGATAGGCTTTTAGCTCATATTAAACTTTCTCATAAAGGTAGCAAATATCCCTTGGAACTAAGCGGGGGAGAACAACAACGTGTCGCTATGGCACGCGCACTCTCCCATAATCCTCTTTTGATTCTTGCTGATGAACCAACAGGAAACCTAGACGACTACTCCTCGGAAGTAATTTGGAGCTTACTTAAAGGTGTCAATGTGCAACTTGGAATCACAGTTGTTGTAGTAACGCACAGAATCCCGGAAACTCTAGGAGTCAATTATCGCCATTTTCATATTGAAGAAGGGGTCATCTATGAACTCTCTTAAAAATCATTTAAGCCTTATTATTCCACTGGTTGCTTTACTTTTTGCACTAGAAAGCATTTTGCTTATTTCTCGCACCCTAAACGATTATGAAAATAAGTTGGGTAAAAACTACGCAATTATTCTCGCAAGCACTAAAGAATTAAATTTAGAACTTTTGCGCAACAAAATCAGTGAAGCGCAAGACTTAACCCTGATTGATTCTAAAGTCGTCTTAGACAGATTGAGCAAAAATATCAGCCAAGCCAATATTGTCCTGCTTAAAAAATCCCTTCCAAGATTCTATTCTTTAACCCTTAATATCTATCCTAGCAGTTCGCGTTTGGAAATTATCCACAAAACCTTAAGCACATTAGAGGGCGTTTCTCGGATTGAAACTTTTACTAAAAGTCATAGTCAAATCTATCAACTTCTTTTGATTATCAATGGAAGCACAATAATTTTTTCAGGCTTTATCGCGTTAATTAGCTTGCTTTTGATGTTTAAACAAATTGAAATTTGGAAATTTCAGCATTTAGAAAGAATGGAGATTATGACTTTGCTTGGAGCACCGCTTTGGATGCGCTCTCAAGTCTTATTCCGACTTGCTTGTTTAGACACTATCCTTGCAACTCTTATCGTCGCTAGCGGTTTGGTTTATATCTCGCAGAATCCTACTTTGCTAATTTTCCTGCAAGAATTAGGTTTAAATCCAGAGATTTTTTCACCCATTTTAGATTCTATTGTATTGCTTTTAACAGGGCTTGCTGTCTCGCTGATTTCAGTATGGATTGTAAGCTTACAACACAGGGATTAAGGATTTTTATGCGTGTTTGTCTGCTTTTTCTTATTTCTTTCTCTCTCTGCTTTGGTGCAAATGAAAAGGAGATTACCAAAAAAATCAGCCAAAATCAAAATACTTTAGAATACAAAAAGCGGCAAGAAAAGCAAATTAACGCTAAACTCCAAGAGTTAGGCAATGCAATCAATCTTCAAAAAGAAGAAAATAAAATGCTTCAAAAAACAATCAAAGAAAATGAACAAAATATCGCCAAAAATCAAAAGGAATATGATAGTAAAACTGCTTTAATCAAAAAACTTAGCAATAATCAGGATTCTTTATTTCAAACGCGAAAACAAATTGAATTTGAAATGATGGATTTAATTCTCAAAGATGTTTCCTTTGCGATTCTACTAAACGACTTCCAACCAGAATCTATTCAAGACTTAATAACAGAAGAGGCATTTAAATCCCTAAGTGAAGCTACAAAAAAACATTTAAGCACACTTAGCAACAAACAAAGTGAAGTGATTGCTAACCTCCATTCCCTACAAACTGAAATCACACAATTAAAAAATTTTCTCGAAGTAGAAAACAAAAAAAGGACTCATTTAAAGGCACTACAAAGCGAACAAGAAACATTGATTGCAAACTATCAAAAAGAAATCACAAAATACAATAAAGAATTACAAAAAATCGTCCAAGAACGTGATGAAGTGCAAGGAATTCTTGTTAATCTCAATATTCTTAAAAGCCAAGAAGAAGAAAAACGCAAAAAACGTGAAGAACTAGCCAAGACTAAACCCACAGAATCGCAAGCTATGGAATCCCAAATATCTTCCAAAACAGCAAGCAATAATTTGCCCAAAAAAACACAAACTTCCAATATTTCAAAAGCTAAAGACGATTTTGATGTGCGCCAAGTTGCTAGCTCTTACCATAATATCGGAACAACCAAGTATAAAGGTGCTAAGACGATTGCTCCTTTAGAAAATTTTACGATTGAAAAACATTTTGGACCTTATTTTGACCCTGTGTATAAGATGAAAGTTTTTAATGAATCTGTAACTTTAGCTCCAAAAGGAGACGATAAAGTTAAAAGCGTTTTAGATGGAAAGGTTGTATTTGCTAAGGATACCCCGATTCTTAAACGTGTTGTTATCATTGAGCACAAAGGCAATATGCACACAATCTATGCGCAATTAGATAAAATTGCACCTACAATCAAACCCGGTAGCACGGTCAAAAAGGGCTATACTATCGGACGCGTAGATAATGCTTTGAAATTTGAAGTAACTCTTAAAGACAAACATATTGACCCACTAGAGCTCATTTCTTCTAAAAACCTTTAAACTCTATTATCGTTATGAATATATTATTACACTTGTACTATAAAAACTCTATAGAACAAAAGGGAGAATTTTTAAAAATTTTTAAAAATTTTAATTATTTACTCTTTATTTTTTTGAGTAATATCCGATATACTTCCATAAACAATAACAAGGAGGTTACTATGACTATTTCTGAAAATGGAATGAATATTGCTAGCACCCAAGTGAATACTTACTCTACGCAAGGAAGCGTAAGTAATCAAAATAGCCCAAAGCTGCAAGAGTCATTGACCCAAGCAGAACAAGTGCAAGTAGAGATTGATAAGTCAAGCGAAGAGCAAAGGATTCAAGAACAAAAGCAAAAACTCAATGAATTAGCTCAACAACTTAACAAAGAGCTTAATCCATTGAATACAAATGTTACCTTTGGGTTTAATGAAGATATTGAAGGGCTTTTTGTAACTGTGAGCGAAAAAGATACCAATCGCATTATTCGCAAGATTCCAAGTGATGAAGCAATGAGACTTATGGCAAAAATGAAAGAAGTAGTCGGGATTATTTTCGACAAACAAGCTTAAGAAAAAACCAACCTTAAAAAGGAGATTACTATGGCAGTAGGACAAATGGGAGTATTAGGGATTGCGAGTAACCTAAGCTGGGATACACTCAACCAACTAAAAGACAATGAGATTAAAAACCAAGTTAACCCTATAACCAAAAAAATTGAAGCTAATATGGAGAAGCAAACTGAACTTACTTCACTTTTAACTATGATGACTTCTTTGAATACAAACTTCAAGAATTTATCAGACTTTAGCACCTATCTAAAACGTTCTGCTTCCGTTGAAGGTAATGGTGTAAAAGCGACAGCAGGAGAAGGTTTAGCGATTCAAGATATTAAAATCAATGTCAAACAACTTGCACAAAATGATGTCAATCAAGTAGGGTTGAAATTTGCTTCAAGAGATAGCGTTTTTAGTTCAGAAAACACAACTCTTAGCTTTTATCATAATGGCACAAATTATGATATTGAAATCAAAGCAGGTATGAGTGTATCAGAAGTTGGACAAGCTATCACAGATAAAACCAATGGTGCTGTAATGGGTATCATTATGAAAACAGGTGGAGACGAACCCTACCAATTAATGATTCAAGGCAAAGATTCTGGAGCGCAAAACAAAATCTATTTTGGAAGCACATTAGAAAGTGCAGCAATGCCCGGAGGACAGCTCACAGGCGGAACATTTGAAATTGAGATTGGCGGTCAAACAATTAACATTGATTTAGCAAATGATGTCGAAACAAAGATTGGAAACACTGCTGAAAACAATGCCAAAGCACTTTTAAAAGCAATTAATGAAAAAATTGAAAACGACCCTAGTCTAACCGATATCAAAGATAAACTTAAAAGTGGTGAAATCACCATAGGTTTAAATAGCACGGGCAAAGGCTTATTGTTTAACGATTCTAAAGGCGGAGAGATTAATGTCAATATCACTGACGCCAAAGTGAAAGTCGTTGAGGGTGGAAGTGAAGTTGATACAGATTTGGGATTCGTCAAAACCTCTGTTGGTGCTTCAAGCACAGATTTAATCACAAGTTCAGCTGTGAGCAGTAGCGCATTAAGTGGAATAATCACAATTAATGGTGAAAAAATTGACTTAAGTGGTATTAACAATGGTTCGGGTGCAGGAAATGCGCAAGCAGTAGCTGATAAAATTAACGCAACTGCAAATTTAAATGGCAAAGTCTCCGCAGAAGTTAAAAATGGAAAATTGGTCATTAATAGCTTAGATGGCAATAGCGTAAGAATTGGCGCGGAAGGAGCAAACTCTGAAGAACAAACCAAAGTCTTAAATTCCGTAGGCTTGCAAATGGGTAGTTATGCAACAAGTCAGGGCTTTTTAGAAAAAATGGATATTACTAATATCCAAAAGGCACAAAATGCACAATTCACTTATAATGGGATTGAAATTGAACGCGATAAAAATAGCGTTGATGATGTTGTTTCAGGACTTTCCTTAGAGCTCACAGCCATTACAGAAGCAAACAAAGAGGTCGTTGTGCGCATTTCTCGTGATGATTCTGGAATTGCGGAAGAAATGGAAAAATTTGTAGAAAATTACAATACTATGTATAACAAAATTCAAGAATTAATGCGATACGATGAAGATACAGAAGTCGCGGGCGTCTTTAATGGAAATAGTGATATTAGACAGATTATTAGACAATTTAACTCTATCATTACCTCTAATGACATCAATGGGGATAATCTCGTCAAATTTGGAATCTACTTCAACGATGATGGCACACTCAAAATGGATAAAGAGAAATTTAATTCTGCATTTAAAGAAGACCCAGACAAAGCAGTCGCATTCTTTAGAAGCACCACAAGTGTTTCACGCGGTGTCAGCACTGAAGTAGATGGAGTTTTTACCAAGCTTCGTAATACAATGGACAAGTTAATTACAGGTAGTAATTCTACATTGAAACTCTTAGAAACCTCTTTGGTAGATGAGCAAAAAACTCTCAACGAAGACAAAACTAAAACTCAAGAATCCATTGACTCTCGTTATGAGACTATGGCAAGTAGATGGTCTGCTTATGACCAACTTATCGCTAAAACACAGCAACAATCACTAGCGGTTCAGAATATGATTAACTCGTTGAATTCTTCAAATTAGAAAGGAATCTAAGAAATGAAAAGTAGTTTAGCCTACAATTCTTATCAACAAAATTCTGTTGCTGTAGAATCACCAGCAAAGCTTGTTGAAATGCTCTATGAGGGTATTTTACGCTTTGCTTCTATGGCAAAACGTTGTATTGATTCTCAAGACATTGAGAAAAAGATTTATTATATTAATCGCACCACAGATATTTTCGTGGAACTTTTAAATTCGCTTGATTATGAAAAAGGCGGGCAAGTCGCTCACTATCTAACAGGGCTTTATACACATCAAATCAAGCTCTTAACCCAAGCGAATATGGAAAATAATAAAGATAAAATTGACATTGTGATTAAAGTAGTTAAAGGACTACTTGAGGCATGGAAAGAGGTAAATCATGAATTGGCTTAATGAATTAAAAGTGGCATATTTAAACAAAAATGACAGCAAACTCAATGAACTTTTGGACAATACACCTATTTTAAAAACAAGAGATGAAATGTTTGAAGCATTGGCAGTAATGGAGCAAATCACAGAATACGCTAAGGCTCAAAAAGAGAAATTGGGTTTAGAAATGCGCAAGCTCAAGCAGACTAAAAAATTCTTTCCTCAACAAGAAAATGCGCAAAGGCTTAATATTTCTTTTTAATTGTTTGTATTAAAATACTCCTTTCAATTAAAGGAATATCAATGCAATGGAAACCTCTTGACATTGAAGATAAAGAACTGCTTACTAGTTTCTTTACTTCTTGTAATATTCTTGTTTCGGATTTAACTTTTACAAATCTCTATCTTTGGCATTATGCGCGCCATATTAGTTGGATAATTCTTAATGATTGCTTAATCATTAAGACACAATACCCAAACCAAAATCCTTTTATTTTTTATCCTATTCATAAACAAAATGACTTAGGAAGAAAAAAACAAACGATTCTGCAATTACAGGAAATCTGCAAAGCAAAAGGTTTAAGATTCTCTATCCATTCTCTAAGTCAGGTAGATAAAGAGGAGTTGGAATCCCTACTCCCCAATACTTTTGACTTTATCTATCGTGAGGATAGAAGCGATTATATCTATTCTGCACCCGAACTTATTGAGTTAAAAGGCAAAAAATACCACAAGAAAAAAACACATTTAAATCGCTTCACTGAACGTTATGCCTTTACTTACGAAGCATTAAATATTGAAAACTTAGATGAACTCATTACTACTTATCAAAGTTGGTTTGGAAAAATCAGTGATACTGCAAGTGATGGCTTGAAAAACGAATATATAGGCATTATAGAATCTCTGAAGCAATTTTCTAAGCTAGATTTTAAAGTTGGAATCCTACGTGTAGAGGATAAAATTATCGCTTTTAGCTTCGGTGAGCCTCTTAATAGCGACACCGTAGTTATTCATATTGAAAAAGCCGACATTGAATATCAAGGGGCTTACCAAGCCATTAATCGTGAGTTTTTAGCACACGAATGGAGTGCATATTCTTATGTGAATCGCGAGGAAGATTTAGGCATTGAGGGCTTACGCAAAGCCAAACAATCCTATCATCCACTTTTTTTACAAGCCAAATTTGACGCCACTTTAAAAATGGATTTTAAAAAATAGCTTAATTTTCCTCCAATATCTCTGAAGTCTCCACATTTTGCAACTCTTGATTCACATTTAAAATCTTAAGAATCTTTTGATTGCTTTTTGTGAGTGCTTTAAACTCTACGCGTCTTGAAAGCTCTGGAGTTTCTAAAGGTTTTGCAAAAGACAATCCATTGGCACGCAAAACGCTAATAAGCCACTGCTTTTGCGCGTCAATTTGTTTATTGCTAAAACAATATTTCAACACTTCCAATGCCCTTGCTTGCGAGAGTTCAGCATTACCCAAATAACGCGATTCTAGTGTATTGGCATTTTGCCATTCTGTGGAAGTATGCCCTTCAATACGAATCTCCTCAATGTCTTGTTTGTATTTTTCTTGACTTAAGATTTTGATATAACGGGGGAAAAAATCGTCTAAAATCTCTTTGAAACGAATCTTAACTTCTTTTTGCCCTTGATCAAACAAGATTTCTGGCTCTTTAAACCGAACCGTATTGTCCATATCAATCTCTGCATTCCAACGTTCTAAATTCTTAGAAAATTCGGAAACTAAATCCTGATAAAGGTCTGTTTGCAAATCTTTATGGGTTTTTGCAATATCACTCATCTGCTTGTTTAATTCCAAAAGTTCGGCATTCTGTATCGCGAGTTTTTTTTCTGTCTTGCTAATCACCACCATATAAGAGACGGCGATAAGCAAAAATATCATCATCACCCCCGCCATCATATCTGAAATGCTAATCCACTCATTACCTTTATAAGAATTTGCCATTAGCCTCTAGCTCCCATTAACTCGCGGATTCTACGCAAAAACCATTCATAGTCTTGACGGAATCCCAAAGTAATATTTGAAAGTGCTCCGTCTAAATCTCCAAGTGATTTACAGAGATTTTCATTTAAACTAGAAGTTTGATGAAGAGAAGTAGCAATATTGGATTCTATAATTTTTAAAATCGTATCAATTTCTTTCCGATTGCTTTCTAACGAAAGATAAGTTTTTTCCAATGCTTCGCTTAGATTTCTTTGCAATTTATTAAACTCGTTTAATAACTCCACACTCGCATTTCTTGGGGTTTCTATGCTTTGCTTTGTAAGAATCTCAAGACTTGCAAGATAGTTTTTTGCCATTGATTCTAAAGCATTTTTGACATTTTTATCTAGCAGATTAAAGCTTGCTATTACTTCTTTTGTATGGGATTCTAGCTGCGCATTATTTGTCTTAAGCAACTGATTTGCTAGATTTTCAGAACTTGCCAAGACCTTTTGGGCATTGCTTTCAAAACCTTGCGCAATCGTTCTCAAATGCGTTTGCAATTCTCCCCCTAGTTTTTGATAAGTCTCTAAGTTTGTTTTTTGAGTATTTTGCGCCAATGTTGTTAGCTGTGTTTGATAAGCACTGGTTGTGTTTCTCAAATAGGCACTTAGAGATTCCAAAGCGTTTTTATAGGATTCGCCAAAGCTACTGCGCATTTGACTTTGAATCTCTGTATTATGGTTTTGGCTTTCCTTTTGCATAGTGATTAAACTCTGATTAAACTCTTTCACATTTTCTGCCATTAAATTTTTCAAATTCTGACTTTGTGTTTGATTCTGTTCTATCAGATTGCTTACGCTTGTCCCTATTTCCTCTGTAGTTTTCGCTAGATTATCTCTTAAATTTTCATTGAAACTTTGGAATCCCTCTTGTATGCTTTGCGTGCTTTCTTTAAACGATTCCATAAGGGTTTGGTTTGTATGCACCAAAGATTCCTCAATATTTTGTGTGCTTTGACTTAGAGTATTTGCTGTATCGTTTAGCAAAGAATCTAAAGACTTCGTAGTCGTCAGCATAGAATTTTCTATTTCCTTACTAAGAGTGGTGAGAGTTTCTTTGGAATCTTTGAAATTTTCCTCTAGGGTTTTGGTGGTATTTCCCAAAAGTTTATCAAAGTTTAACACTGCATTTGTAATATGCTGCTCTAATGTATCGGAACTTTTAGTAAGATTTTTTTGCGTTTGCTCGCCTAATTCTTGCAAAGTATGGCTTGCTTTTTCTAATGCACTTTCCATTTCTTTCGAATGGCGCAACAAGACTTCATCGCTTCGCTTACTCTGCTCCTCTACAAGCAACAAAGACTCTTTTTGTGCATTTCCTAGCGCTTCCAAACCCTCTTCAAAGTTTTCTTTGACGCTGTTTAGATGTTCTTTGACGCTTCCTTCAATCTGCGTTATCATCTCTAAGTTTTTATGCTTCAATGCAGAATCGCTCTCCACTAAAGATTCCATAAAGTCTTGAGATTTAGCCTTTAAAGCCTCCAAAGCTTCCCCTAAATGCTCTTTATTTTGCTCCAAATATTCTTGATTAAAGGCGTTAAAGGCATTTTGCAATGTGTTTAAGTTTTTGGATTGCTCTTGTGCATCTTCTTCTAATGCTTTGAAGCTATTTTCTAGCAGATTTTGTGTGTTTTCTTGGTGTGTTTGTGTGCTTTTGATGAAAAATCTTTGCACTTCCTCTAAAGATTCCTTTGTGTATTCTAGGGTTTGCGTATGCGTATTTTGCAGATTCTGACTTAGATTCTCTACACTCACAAGTGCTCTACTTGCGTCCTCATGCATTTTTTCAAAACCCTGCAAAAGATGTGAAAGTTTTTCGTTTTCAATGCGTGAAGCTTCAATGCTATGGGCTAAGGCGGTATAAACCTCCAAAACTTCCGCATTGCGTTGCGCAATGGATTCTAAAGATTCTTTGGTGGATTCAAAGAGTTTCAAAGTGCTTTTAAGGCTTGAATCTAGCCCCACAATAGAATCTTTATAATTGTTTTGCCACAAAATCATTTGTGCCACCGCACTATTTAATTCTTTAAAATTATCTCCAAATTGATCTGTAATGCGTTGATTAAAATCCTTAATCACCCCCTCTAATGCAGCAATTAATTCTTTGGAAGCCCCTTGCGCAAGATGATGCATAGCCTCTTTTAGTGCGGCATTGGTTTTAACAAAATTATCCTCTAAAACCTTAAAATTATTTACCTGTTGCCTATAATAAGCATTTTGAGATTCTATTTGGGTTTGATTTTGGGCAACAATTTCTTGTAATTTATCCAAAGATTCTAATTTTTCTAACTTATCTAACTTTCCTGCTTGCAAAGAAAAATAATCTAGCATATTCTCAAAGTCTGTCTTAACCGCCTTGCTTTTTTGTAAAATAGAAAGCAGAATCGCCAATGCCATACCCAAGATAGAAGTATAAAATGCGGTTTTTAGCCCCGCAAGCAACGAAGGAACAGAATTTTCTACATTGCTTACATCAAAATCCTGCAAACCGACAAAAATCCCCACAAATGTTCCTAAAACCCCCGCACTCATAATAATAGATTTAAAATCACGATGCTTTTGCTTGCCATAGCTTAGATAATCCCAAAATGCAAGCCCAAACATAAATGCGGTAAAAATTACATTGATGATTAGATTCTCCATAACTCTTCCTTATTGAATTTATTTTCGTTTATTTTTCTTTGTTTGCACATCAAAACGTTCATCATCTAGCCAATCGGGTTTTTGAATCTGTGAATTGTTGCGATTCGCCAAATACAACACAAAACGAATTGCCAACACTATAACCATAAAGGTAACAACTGCGGAAATAATCATTGATAAATCATAATTTTCTCTGAACATTAATCCCCTTTTAACGACTTTGTTCTACCTGCACATCTACATTATTATGTCCGCTAGAATTTAAAATCCCCACCAAAGCGACAAATTTTTCAAAATAGCTTTTTTGGTCTCCACGCAACAAAATTGGTGTTTCTTTTGGAATCTTTGAAATTTCGCTTTGAATAGATTCTAAACTCATCGGCATTTTATCCAAATAATATTGCCCTTGTGCGTCAATCGCAATTTCAACATTTTTCAAAGATTGTGTGATTTTATCCGAACCTTGCGCTTGCGGAAGCGCAATTGGAATCTTTCCCTGTGCAATAAAAGTCGCACTTGTTAAAACAATCACCAACAATACAAGCATAATATCAATAAAAGGAACGATATTAATGCTATCCATTCTCCGAAACCTTTTCATTGCACGCCTTTATTTGCCTTTTTTTCTTGCATAATTTCCCATTGCGCAACCAAAACTTCACTTTTGCGCGTTAAAAGATTATAAAAGATAATGCTTGGAATCGCAACAAGCAACCCTCCCGCTGTGGCTTGAAGCGCAAGAGCAAGCCCTGTCATAATGTTTGCAGTATCTACCATACCTGATTGTCCAATCTGCACAAAAGTGATGATAATCCCAAACACCGTTCCTAAAAGTCCAACATAAGGAGCATTTGAGCCAATCGTCGCAATCAAAGTAAGATTCTTTGAAAGGTCTATTTCTAATTCTATCTTATTGGCATAAAGAATTAATTTAATGTATTTATAAAATAACAATCGCTCTAATGTTGCCCAAAGTGCTACAATGCTCATTAGCAATAAAACACCAATTACTCCATATTCTACCATTTCTTTTAAAGACAATTCCAACTTTTTTCCTTTCTTGCTTTATTTTATTATCTTCTTTGCATTTCTTTTAAGCTTTGCGCAATTTCTCGTTTTTGGATTTTTTCTTTCAAAGATTCGCGCTTATCGTGCAAATTCTTTCCCTTAGCTAGGGCAATTTCCAATTTTGCCTTATTGCGCGCGTTAAAATAAAGTTTCAATGCCACGATACTCATACCAGAAACTTGACTTTTGCCAAAGAGTTTGTCAATTTCTTTGCGGTGCAAAAGCAGTTTGCGCGGACGCTTTTCATCGGGTTTGTAATGTAAATTTGTCGTAGATAAAGTCGCAATATGTGCTTGAAATAAAAATGCCTCTCCTTGAATGATTTTTACAAAACTATCTTTGAGATTCACGCGTCCGGCACGAATAGATTTCACTTCGCTTCCCTTAAGTTCAATCCCTGCTTCCAAACGCTCTAAAATAAAAAAATCAAAAGTCGCCTTTTTGTTTGTTGCAATGATTTTCATTGTGTTGTCCTTGCAATATTAAAAGGCTCTTTGAATTGAGGTTTTTTGCGCCAAAAACAACTCCCGCTTCCACTCAAAAATAAATTTTTTTTGCAATATGATTCTAATTCTGGATAAAGCGTCAAAACAGGAGCTAACAAATCATTATTTTCAAACGATTCATTGTGCAAAATCTCCCCATTTGACTTTTGTAGCCAATTTTGCTTTTTTGTTTGCAAAATCCTCGCTTCATCATAAAAGGAATCGGAATATTTTTGAAAGACTTTTGTGGTGTTACAATGTAATTTTGGCATAATGATTTCTACTTCAAAAGGCGCAAAATCTTGTGATTCCTTGCTATTCTGACAAGATTCCACAATCTCTCCCCTCCCTTCAACATTTGCAATCTCCAACCCACTCAAAAAAAATGGCACATCACTCCCCACTTGCGCCCCAAGCTCCATTAAAGCCTGCAAATCTAAATCCAAATTAAGAGATTGAGAAACAACTTGCAAAAAACAAGCAGCATTAGAGCTTCCTCCACCTAATCCCCCACCGCTTGGTATTTTCTTATCTACCCATACTTGCAAATGTTTTAATGTTGCTTTTTGCGATTCTGTAAGATAAGGCAGAAGGGCACGATAAGCCTTATAGATAGTATTTTGCTCCATTGCGCAATCAAAAGTACCCACAATCTCAAAAGCAGGCATATCCCAATAAAAAGTCAATGTATCATAAAGGCTTTTGACTCGCATAAAACGTGATTGTAGCAAATGATAACTTGTTCCATTGAAGCAATCTTTACCAACAATTTTTAAAAATAAATTGATTTTTGCATAGGAGAGATAAGTATTGTTTTGCGTCGAAGAATCGCAAATCATTGTTTTTAGGCTTTCTTTCTCGCTGCGACAAGCTTATCAAGCACACTGCTTTGCGCTTGTTGTTGAAGCGATTTTTTGTTTTCTTCAGAAATTGCAAGCTTTAATTCTTCACGCAAAATCAATAATTCCGGAGGTGCATCAAAACCAATCTTTACATTGCCTTTATCAATAGAAATAACTTTGATTGTAATATTTTCTCCAATGGTAATGCTTTCATTTTCTTTTCTTGATAAAATCAACATAAAGGAATCCTATTTGCTAAATATTCTAAATTTTGATTTTGAAATGAAATTATAGAGAAAAAATCCTCAAATTGCACTATATATTTTGCAAATTCGTCAATTTTCAAGATTTTTGGGGAAAATTTCTTGCCATCTTGCACCAAAGAGCGCAGAGCAAAATCCTTGCGCGCGTCTATTTTTTTAAAAGGGAGAATTTCTAAAGGATTGAGTGCTTTTTCTCCTTCATAATGTAATCCTCCTTCACTAATGCGTTCTAAATAACTAAGCGAACCAACGCAACCTAGCTTTTTGGCAATCAATTCCCCCAAAGAACGAATATAAGCCCCTTCACTTACCCATGCTTTAAAGCTCACAAAAGGGTGTGCATAGTTCAAAAACTCTATTTTTAAGATTTGCATTGTTTGTTCTTTTAAATGTTGCTCTAAAAGCTCCTCTTTCCCGATTCGCGCTAATTTATAAGCCTGCGTGCCTTGAATCTTTTTGGCACTATACTTTGGAGGGACAAAATGCACGATTCCTACAAAATCCTGCAAAATAGATTCTATTTTTTCTTGAGAAAATAGTGGCACGCAATGCAATGTGCGCACATTTTCTAAATCTAACGAATCACTTTGCAATCCTAGCCAAAGTGTTGCCTGATAGACTTTAGGAGATTTTTTCAAATAAGGAAAAAGTTTCGTGTATTGCCCAAATGCTACGAGCAATGCACCACAAGCAAAAGGGTCTAAGATTCCGCTAAAGCCTGCTTTTTTCTCGCCAAAACGATGTTTTAAGGAGCTTAAATAATGATTAGAAGAAACAAAAAGTGGTTTTTTTGCAACAAAAATACGATTCAAACTTTAAAATCCTCATTTATTTTGATAGAATTTGCACTTTAAAATTCAAAAATTAGTGAGAATTTATAAATGCAAAATAAGATTCTAACATTTTTTCTTTTAAGTGTCAGTTTATGGATTTTTGCCGCTTGCGCAAAATCTCCCTTAGCAAATCCCAACCTACCCTATCCTAAGCTTGTATATATAGAATCACTCAACACTGATGTTGTCCCAAAAGACTTTGCAGATACTTTTATCAATCGCTTCAAGATTCTTTACGCACAAGCTCCAAATTCCAATTTACAGGAAGTAAGATTTTATTTTACGGATTATTACAACGAATCTAGGGAGGAATTTTCTCCTATGGCTTCTTTTAGCCTTGTGCCACGTTATTTATTGCAACTACACGTGCAAGTCATCACTTCGTCGCACACGCAAGACTTCACGCAAAGTTATCAGATTCCTGTAATGGGCTTTAATCCGCCCTATTCACAAGATTTTGATGGCTTAATCTTAAAAATTTTACAAGAATAATTAATGATAGAGAATCCCTACATTGATACTTACCGCAATACTCAAACCATTACGCGCACTTTTAATGCCCTAAAAACATTAAGCAAGAATCTAACAAAACCTTTAAAAATTATGGAAGTTTGTGGCGGACATACACATACAATTATGAAATACGCCTTACCAGAACTTTTGCCTGATAAAATAGAATTTGTGCATGGACCGGGCTGTCCTGTGTGCGTAATGCCAAAGAATCGGATTGATTGTGCTTACAAAATTGCAAGTCAAACAGATGTGATTTTGGTTACACTTGGAGATATGATTAAAGTGCCCGGAAGCTATGGAAGCTTACAAAACGCAAGAGCAAAAGGGTTTGATGTGCGTTTTGTTTATTCTCCTTTGGAGGTTTTAAAAATTGCTAAAGAGAATCCCACAAAACGCGTCGTGTATTTTGCCATTGGTTTTGAGACGACAACTCCAATGTCTGCTGCACTCTTAGAGCGAGTCGTTGCTTTGGGATTCCATAATATTTCGCTACATTGCAATCATGTTTTAGTGCCACCTCCTCTTGAGGCAATTTTAAGCGCGCCAGATTGCCAGATTAGCGCATTACTAGCACCTTCTCATGTGAGCGTGATTACAGGCTCTCAAATCTACCGACCTCTTTTAGAAAAATTTAAGATTCCTATTGTAGTTTGCGGATTTGAGCCCGTAGATGTAGGAGAAAGTCTTTTAAGCATTGTCCAACAAGTGCTACACCAAACACCAAAAGTAGAAACGCAATATGCGCGCAGCGTAACTGCACAAGGTAATCTAAAGGCTCAAGAACTTGTCCAACGCTATTTTGAACTAGACGACAACTTTTATTGGCGAGGACTTGGAGAGATTCCTCATTCTTCTTTGCGCCTCAAAAAAAAGTTTGCAAACTACGACGCAAGTATTCTTTTTAAAGAACATTTAGACGGAATCGCAAAGGAAGAACATAAGGGTTGCTTATGTGGAGAGATTCTAAGAGGCAACAAAAAACCTTTTGATTGCAAACTTTTTGGTAAATTTTGCAATCCACAAAATCCTCTAGGAAGTTGTATGGTTAGTAGCGAAGGGGCTTGTGCTGCGTATTACAAATATCAAGGAATACGCCCTGCTTAATCTAACTACCCAAACGCAAGATTTCTTGGTTTGTGCAGCAGAAAATTATTTGCAATATATGCAAACCTATGATAAGGGTCTTGAGATTGTTAAGATTCGGAATATCTCTAAAGATATTTTTGGATTGAGCTTGCAACTAGAATACAAGCTCAAAAGCACAGAAAGCTTGATTCTACGCACTCCAACAGAAGAATTTATATTAGAAAAAGAATCCGAAGAAGCAATGAGCATTCTTTCTTATGATGAAAAATCCAAAGTGCTTAGTTTAAGTATGGAGGAAAGGCTTTGCAAAAAGTTATTTGCACAAAAGGAATCCCTGCAACTGATTTCTGATTTAAAATTTCTTGTTGTCAATGTGATGAATTTTTATCTGCAAGAACATACCTTAAAACTCCCTACAATTCCACCTCTTTTAAAGCCTGATATTGAATCCTTAAAAGACTTGCCAACTCCACCGCATTTAGAACAACTCAATGCGCTTAAAGGAATCTTTGAAAGCCCATTTTGCTATGTTTGGGGAGCTGCAGGGAGTGGCAAAACAAAAGTGGTGCTTTTGCACGCCCTTGCGTTTTATCTCAAAGCAAATTGTAAAGTGGCGATTCTTGCTCCGACAAACAACGCACTGGAGCAATGCTTAACAACTCTAATTGCTAATTTAGATGCAATCGGGATTGAAACTTGTAAAATACTAAGACTTGGCACACCTAGCCAAAGATTCGCCGAAAATTTCCCTAAAAATTGTGATTTATTGCTAGAAAATAAAGCGATAGATTATAAAAAATCCTTACAAGATTCTTTGGTTATTGCAATGACTTTGGATACTTTTTTGCGCAGAAACGATTTGCATACAATAGATTTTAAGCATTTTTTCATTGATGAAGCAGGTTTTGCTCCATTGATAAAAACCTTGCCTTTGTGCGCATTTAATAAGCCTATTACACTGCTAGGAGACCATAAGCAACTGCAACCCGTGTGCATATTAAGCTCTGCTCATCTCAAAGAATCACAATGGAAACCCTCAAGATTATGGCAATACTCTTCGCTTTTTATGGAAAAATTTTTCAAGATTCAAAGAAATTTTGAAGAGGAAAATTTATTTTTGGATTCTACCTCTCCTAGTGAAAATCCCCCAATTTCACAAGTTTTTACTTTAACGCAAACCTATCGCTATGGTAATAATCTCGCACATTTGCTTAATACCTATATTTATAAAAATAACCTTCAAGGGTTGAACACAAAAACTTATCTACATTGCTTAGATATTTCGCAAATGCCAAAAACACAACCTTTAGATAAAGCAAATTATAATGAAGCCTTACAATGCTGTAACTTAGCACGTGAATTTTTGAATGCACATCAAGACTTTGCGATTCTCACACCTTTTGTAAATCAGAGGCAATTAATCCTAAAAACAATGCCTGCACTTTATAAAGAAGAATGTGTTTGGACGATTCATTCTTCACAAGGACAAGAATTTGATTATGTCCTTTTTTCACCTGTCATTTTGCATTATCATCTTAATGATTCTAGCAATCAAAAAGCACTTTTTGCACTCAATGTTGCTTTTTCGCGAGCAAAAAAGGGAATTATTTTAATTTGTGATAAAACTTATTGGTTAAGACAAAAAAATCAATTTTTAAGCCAATTAGTGCAAATTGCCAAACCTTATAATAAAATTTTTTGATATAATCAAGATTTTATTATAAGGCGCAGAATGAATGGTTTTTTGGTTGGATTAAATGCTCAAAAAAAGCGGGGTTTAATTGAGCAGGCACACAACAAACGCAAATTTGAATTTGACTTACGCGTATGGGACGGAGATTTCAAAGAAATTACGCCCAATATGGAAGTAGAATTTGAACTCACAGACGACAAGAAACAAGTGAGTGTCGTGCGTCCTAAAAAAGTTCCGCTAGAGGAATTTGCAATTCACCAAACTAAAAGCATAAAAGATTGTATTTATGATTATTTTGGTGGAACTGAAAATCTCATCAAACATTATGAAAAAGACATTAACTCCAATAAAGATTTGGATTTTTTACGCATTAAAAGATTCTTATTTACAGCTTACAATGACCTTTTTGAGCTAGATAGCACGATTCCAAACTTAGCTTTAAGCAACTTAAAATCCGAACTTGGAAAATTAGATAAAGAATATGAATCTTTTATCAAAAAATCTTCTTACCCTCCACAATATTCTTACGAAAAAATATTTCTTGCACATCAAATTGAATTTGTCAAAAACGAAGAATTAATCCAAACTACACAATCTATCATCAAAAGCACTACAATCCAGCAAGCCTCTATGGGAGAAGCACTTAAAAATATGGAAAATCAATTTGCTGCGCGCCACGATAAAAGCAGCGCAAGCTATATTCAAGCACAAAATAACCTCAAAAATTTCCGCAAACGTTATGTGGATTTGTTGCATTATCTCTCCCAACAAAAGGAAAAATTAGCCAAAATCACCAAAGCAGGAGAAGAATTTTCAGAAAAGTTTTTTGAACCTTTTTTAAAAAATTATTTGCCTCTCACAAAAGAACTAAAGAAAGATTTTATCAAGCTTTTGAATGCCAAAGCGTATGATTTAGACTTTTTATTGTGGGAGAGAGCAAAACGAAGCCTAAGCGTGCGAAGATTCTTTATTGAAGCAGGAATCACAGGCACTTATAGCTCTAAAACATTTTTGAAATATTTTTTGCGTAGCTTAGACCACAATAAGATTCGCAAAGAAACAAAAGGGCTTTTTGATTTACTTAAATATCTTGAAGCCTTTTCTAAGAGAAATATTTTGCTGATTCAAGAAGACCCCAAAGATGGTAAATATTACAAAGAATATCTAAGAAACTTTGATAGTGATTTACAAGTTTCTACTTCCAGCGACCCGCGAGACAATCTGCGTTTATCTCAACCACTAGAGTTTCATATTGTTGTAATGGAATGGGAAGTCAAGGAAATGGATATTTTAGCTTTCCGAAAAAAATACATTGAAATGTTTAAGGATTCTGTTGGGATTCCTGTTTTTTGCGCTATTATATCCAAAGGAATGAGTGAGGAAACCCTGCAAAACGCCAAAAAAGAAGGAATCTCTTATTTTGTTACCAAAGGTAGCACAGACCAATTTATTGATATGATGCGTATGATTTTGTAAATTTTGCACCTTTTAGGCTAAAATTTGCTACAATAGCAAAATTATTTTACTTGTAGGGCATTTAGATGACTTTTAACACCACGCTTGATTCTATTAAAACCTATGAAGCAGGGAAACCTATTGAACTCGTCGTCAGAGAATTCGGAATCCCAGAAAATGAAATCGTCAAACTTGCTTCCAATGAAAATCCTTTAGGGGCTAGCCCAAAAGCAATAGAAGCAATCATTCAAAACGCTTGCAATGCACATTTATACCCCGATGATTCTATGTTTGCGCTAAAGAAAGCATTAAGCCAGTTCTACAAAGTTCAAAGCAACGAAATTATTATTGGTTCAGGAAGCGACCAAATCATTGAATTTTGTATTCACGCTAAAGCCAATCAAAAAAGTAAAATTCTAATGGCAAAAACCACTTTTGCGATGTATGAAGTTTATGCCAAAGCCGTAGGGGCAGAAGTTATTCGCACAGCAAGTCATCAACACAATTTAAAGGAATTTTTGGAATCCTATCAGCAACACAAACCAGAAATAATTTTTTTGTGTATCCCTAACAATCCTTTAGGGGAATGTTTGGATTCAAAAGAAACTTTTGATTTCTTAAAACAAGTAGATGAAAATTGTCTCATTGTGATTGACGGAGCTTATCAAGAATACGCAAAAGCAAAAGATTCTACTAAGGCTATTAATCCAAAAACACTTATTGAAATATTTCCTAACGCAATTTATCTAGGCACATTTTCAAAAGCCTATGGATTGGGCGGTATGCGTATAGGCTATGGAATCGCACAACAAGAGATTATCCAAGCTCTTCTGAAACTTCGCCCACCTTTTAATCTCACCACTTTATCTCTAGCAGCAGCACTTGAAGCATTAAAAGACCAAGAACATATCCAAAAAAGCCTCCAAAATAACCTAATGCAAATGCCTAGTTTTGAGGGTTTTGCCAAAGAAAAAGGTTTCTTATACACTCCAAGTTATACCAACTTTATTACCTATTATTTTGAATCTCCGCTAGATTCTACACAAATTGCAGATTATTTATTACAAAGAGGTATGATTATTAGAAATCTCGCTTCTTATGGTCTCAATGCAATTCGTATTACATTAGGAACACACGAACAAAACAAGAAATTTTTTACATTATTTGAACAATACTTAGATGAAAGATAGGATTAAGCATTGGACTTAAAAGCATTATTTGAACAGATTAGAAATCTCTACAAAAAACTTAATAAAAAACAAAAAATCGTTATTCTAGCAACTATTGTTGCTGTAGTTGGCTTTATTGCTGCTCTTGTTGTTTGGAATTCTACCAATAAAGCGGGAGTATTATATCCGGGATATGCGGTATTGTTTGAAGGTGTAAGCCCAGAAGATGGCGCACTGATTGTCCAACAACTCCAGCAAGACAGAATCCCTTACAAAATCCCAAAAGACAATACGATTCTAATTCCTCAAGAGTTTGTTTATGAACAGAGAATGAAATTAGCAAGCAATGGAATCCCAAAAAGTAGCAAAATTGGATTTGAAATTTTTGATACCAAAGATTTTGGAGCAACAGATTTTGACCAACGCATTAAATATTTACGCGCATTGGAGGGAGAATTATCACGCACGATTGAAAGTCTTGCACCAATCCAAAAAGCAACCGTGCATTTAGCACAGCCAGAAAAGACCGTGTTTGTTAGCGAGCAAACACCGCCTACGGCATCTGTTGTCCTTGCTTTTAAGCCTGCCCAAAGTTTAACACCTAAACAGATTTCAGGAATCAAAAACATCGTCTCCTCTGCGATTCCAAATTTAACTATTGAAAATGTTGAAGTCGTAAATGAAAAGGGAGAGCCGCTAAGCGAATTAGATGAGCTAGGAGGAGCAAGGGAACTTGCTGCAGCGCAACTGCGTTACAAAACCAACTTTGAACAAACTCTAGAAGAAAAAATTGTCAATATTCTAGCTCCCATTACGGGTGGAAGAGAAGGCGTAGTAGCAAAGGTTACAGCAGAATTTGACTTCGCTCAAAAAGAAAGCACACAAGAATATTACGACCCCAATAATGTTGTGCGCAGCATTCAAGACTTAGAAGAAAAACGCGAAGGATTCCGACCAAAAGAGATTGGGGGGGTGCCGGGAGTAGTGAGCAACATTGGACCTGTGCAAGGATTGGAAGACGATGACACGAAAGAAAAATATGAGAAAACCCAAAACACCACTAACTTTGAAATCAGTAAGACGATTTCCAACATCAAAGGAGAATTTGCCACGATTCGCAGACTTTCTGCTGCTGTTGTTGTAGATGGTAAATACTCCAAACAATTAGACGAAGAGGGTGTGGAAAAATTAGAATACACTGCTTTAAACGATGAGGAAATGGAACAGATTTCAGCTCTTGTGCGTCAAGCTATTGGTTATAATCAACAAAGAGGTGATGAAGTTTCCGTCAGCAATTTTCAATTAAACGGGCAATTATCCGGATTCAAAGCACGTACACCTTTAGAAAGATTCCTAGAAACTGCATCTGCGCTTCTAGCACCTTTTATGCCTCTGCTAAAATACGCTATCGTGGGCTTGATTCTATTTTTCTTTTACAAAAAAGTCATTGTGCCTTTCAGTGAGCGTATGCTTGAAGCAAGAGCAGATGAGGAAGAAGAGCTTGAATCTCTTATCAAAATTGATGAAGATGAAGAAGAAAATAGTGACAGACTTAACGAAGTGCGGCGCAGAATTGAAGACCAACTTGGCTTTGGTAGCGGAAATGAAGATGAGATTAAATACAATGTTTTATTAGAAAAAATCAAGGAAATTGCGATGGAAAAACCAGCCGAACTTGCAAATCTTTTTCAAACCTTAGTGCATGATGAACTTGGGCTTGATAATATGGGTGGGGGAGGAAAACACTAATGCCTTCTATTACATTAAGTCCGCGACAACAAGCACAATACGATGAATTTTCAATGGCGGAGAAAATCGCAATTTTACTTGTGCAATTAGGTGATGAAATCACGGGTGAGATTTTTTCAAATTTAGATTTGGATTCCATTACTGAAGTTTCTAAATATATTGCGCAAAATTCAGGGATAGACAAGGCACTTGGTGGAGCAGTTTTAGAGGAATTTTATGCTATTTTTCAATCCAATCAATACATCTCCACAGGCGGTTTTGAATACGCCAAAGAATTGCTTTATCGCACATTGGGACCAGAAGCGGCAAAAAAGGTTTTGGACAAGCTTGCCAAATCTATGCAATCTTCCCAAAACTTTGCTTACCTTTCGCGTGTGCGCCCACAACAATTATCTGATTTCATTATTCACGAACACCCGCAAACTATTGCCCTTATCCTAGCACATATGGACCCAACCAATGCGGCGGAAACATTAAACTTTTTCTCCGATGATTTGCGTGCAGAAATTGCGATTCGTATGGCAAACTTAGGCGATATTTCCCCCAATGTCGTTAAGCGCGTTTCTACCGTATTGGAAAACAAACTAGAATCGCTCACAAGCTACAAAGTAGAAGTGGGTGGAATCCGTGCGGTTGCAGAGGTTTTCAACCGCTTAGGGCAAAAGGCAGCTAAAGCAACAATTGCTTATATTGAGCAGATTGACGACCAATTAGCTGCTGCAATTAAAGAAATGATGTTTACTTTTGAAGATATTGAAAAGCTAGACAATAATGCGATTCGTGAGATTCTTAAAATCATTGACAAAAAAGACCTTATTTTGGCTCTTAAGGCTTCTCCAGAAGAGTTAAAGCAAAAATTTATGTCCAATATGTCCCAAAGGGCAGGAGAGCAATTTTTAGAGGAAATGCAATTTTTGGGCGCAGTAAAAGTCAAAGATGTAGAGGCGGCTCAACGTAGAATCGTAGAAACAGTCCAATCGCTTTCAGAGCAAGGCATAATCCAAATCGGCGAACAAGAGGATACCATTGAATAATATTAACGAACATGAAAATATCATTACAGAAGCACACAAAGAGAGGCATGATATTAAAAAATATAATTTTAGAAATATGGAAATTTCTAAAAAATCAGAAAAACAAGCACAATCCAATGAAGAACCACAAGCAGTTGAGACTCCCCAGCCCACTATGCAAGTTGTAGAAACACCTAAACCAACAGAACCAAGCATTGATGCACCTGCGCTAAAGCTTTTTGAAACCGAAGTAATTGATAAAATCCTGCAAAAAAGCGACCAGCTAGCACAATCTTTGCAAAAATTACAAGAACAATTTGACAAACAAGAAAAAGAAATTAACGAAAGGGTAAATGCAGCCAAAACAGAAGCCAAAGAACAAGGTATCAATGAGGGTTATCAACAAGCCAAACAAGAACTAGAAACACAAATTAATAGCCAAAAAGAGCTTTATGCTTTAAGCATAAAACGCATTGATAGCAATATTGCAGAATCCAAAAACCATATTCTAAGCCTAGAAAAAGAGCTAAGCTCTATTGCACTAGATATTGCCAAAGAAGTGATTGCCGCAGAAATTAGCACCAATAGTGCAAAAATTGCTTCCTCTTTAGCACGTACACTTTTGCAAGATTTATCACAAAACACACAAGTAACCCTAAAAGTCTTTCCCGGTGATTTAGAAGATATCAAAGAATCCCTTAAGGATTTGAATTATGTTATATTAGAAGCCGACCAAGCAATTGCTAAAGGAGGTATTGTGATTTTAAGCAGTGAGGGAAATATTGATGGGGATATTTTCACACGTTTTGAAACCTTAAAAAAATCCATTTTGGAGAATAAACTATAATGCCTTTAGATTCTAAATACTTAGAGATTTTGCGTCAAGAGGAATTTGACGAAGAAGATTTTGTCTCCCTAAATCATCTTGCTCAAAAAGTGCGTAACAGAATCTTAGAGGTTGTTTCTAAAAATGGCGGACATTTAAGCTCCACTTTGGGTGCAGTTGAACTCATCATTGGTATGCATTGTGTTTTTGATAATCCAAGAGACCCTTTCATCTTTGATGTAAGCCATCAAGCCTATACACACAAACTCCTAACAGGACGTTGGGATTCCTTTGAAACTTTGCGCCAAAAAGGCGGCATTAGTGGTTTTACTAAGCCAAGTGAAAGCAATCAAGATTATTTTATTGCTGGACATAGCTCTACCTCTATCTCTTTAGGAGTAGGAGTTGCTAAAGCCTTTTGCCTCAAAGGAGCAAGCAATATTCCTGTTGTTTTAATCGGTGATGGCGCAATGAGTGCAGGGCTAGCCTATGAAGCACTTAACGAGCTTGGTGACCGCAAATATCCTATGGTAATTATTTTGAATGACAACGAAATGAGTATCGCAAAACCCATTGGAGCAATCAGCAAATATCTTTCACAAACAATTGCAGGAAAATTCACCCAAAACATCAAAAATAAAATCGGAAATATTATCAATAATATGCCCAATGCCACTTATCTTGCTAAACGATTTGAAGAGTCTATCAAGTTAATCACCCCCGGAATGCTTTTTGAGGAGCTTGGATTGGACTATATCGGACCTATTAATGGGCATAACCTCAAAGAAATTATTGAAGCCTTGCGTCTTGCTAAAAGCATTCAAAAACCTATCGTTGTGCATGCTCAAACCCTCAAAGGCAAAGGTTATCCAATTGCGGAAGGACACTTGGAACAATGGCACGGTGTCAGCCCATTTGATAGACAAAATGGCATAGCATTAGCCAAAAATAGTAGAAAATCCCCAACACAAATCTTTTCTCAAACTTTGCTAGAAATTGCCAAAGAAGATTCCAAAGTCGTTGGAATCACTGCAGCAATGCCTAGTGGCACAGGGCTTGATTTGCTCATCAAAACCTTTCCAGAACGTTTTTGGGATGTTGCTATAGCCGAACAACACGCAACAACACAAGCAAGTTCGCTTGCCAAAGAAGGCTTTAAACCTTTTGTCGTGATTTATTCTACCTTTTTGCAACGTGCATTTGACCAAATCATTCACGATGTCGGCATTATGCAAATGCCTGTAAAATTTGCCATTGACCGCGCAGGAATCGTGGGAGAAGACGGAGAAACACATCAAGGTGTTTTTGATATTGCTTATTTGAATATGATTCCACATTTTGTGCTTTTTGCTCCTAGAGACCAAGCAACTTTAGAATCTGCCGTGCATTTTGCACATCATTTTTCAAACGCACCTTGCGCCTTTAGATACCCAAGAAAATCTTTTAAGCTAGATGAAAATCTTTTTGCACCTACGCCTTTTGCGCTAGGAAAACTAGAGATTCTTAGAAATTCTCAAAGTGAAATTTTACTACTTGGTTATGGCAATGGCGTGGGACGAGCTTATGAATGTTTATTGGAATTAGAAAAACAAAATATTCTTTGTAGCCTTGTAGATTTGCGATTTGTTAAGCCATTGGATAAAGAAACATTGCTCACTCTTAGCAAAAATCATAAAAAATGGTTTATCTTTAGCGATAGTGCAAAAATTGGTGGTGTGGGACAAATTTTAAGTGCTTTCGCTCAAGAAAATAATTTGCAAATAAAAATTCATTCGTTTGAGTTTGAAGATGATTTTATCGCACACGGCAAAGCAGAAGAAATAGAAGAGCAGTTGGGATTAGACACATCTCATCTTACACAACAAATCTTGCAACATATATAAGGAAGTTTTATGCACAAATTGCTTTTAGTTTTTCTCTTGGGATTGTTTGTCTATGCGCAAGATTCCATAGAAAAGGAATCCCTGCAACCCACACAAAAAGAGGAATTTTTAAATGACTTTGAAAACGAATATAAACAACAAACTCCTGTCAAAGACCCGCTTATACGTTATAATCGCTTGATGCACAATATAAATTGGGGGATTTATGATTATGTGATTAGCCCTACATTAGACGCTTATAATTATGCTATGCCACTTGGTTTTAGACTTGGAATTTATAACTTTTTTGACAATCTCGCCTCGCCTTTGCGATTCCTTGCCTCTTTGCTTGCTGGAGAGCCAAAAGTCGCAATGGACGAACTTGGACGCTTCGCTCTTAATTCTACTGCTGGAATCTTAGGAATCTTTGATATTGCCTCACAAAATGGCTTGTATTCCCATCACAATGATTTTGGTATTACTCTTGGCAAATGGGGAATGGGAAGCGAATTTCATCTTGTTTTGCCACTTCTTGGACCTAGCAACTTTCGCGATACATTAACCCTACCGCTTAATGCCCTAGCCTACCCCACAAACTATATTCAACCTAGCGAACTTGCAATCGGTGCCGGTGTGCTAGAAGTAGCCAACTACTCCGCAAGACATAAGGCGACTTTAGATTCTCTCTATCAAGACTCCTTAGATAGCTATCTTTTGTTTCGTGATTCTTATGAACAAAGACGTAACGAACTTATCTTAGAAAATAAAGGAAATAAATGACAATTTCAAAAACTTTTTATAGAATCTTATTTGCTTTCAGCCTTTTGTTTGGAGTTTTTAATGCTTTGGCTTTTGGATTGGAATTATCCCAAATACAAAGCACAATGACGCAAAATATACAAAAAACACTAGAAATTTTGCAAAAAAACACCACAAAAAATCCCAAAGATTCTGCAATCTCCTCTACGCAAGTAGAAAACATTGCAAAAGAAATTTTTATAATGTTTGATTCTATTTTTGATTACAATCTTATGGCGCAACTTTCCCTCTCCAAAGATTACAAGACACTAACCAAAATTCAACAAGAGGAATACACGCAAGCTTTTGAACAGAATCTCAAAAGGAGTTTCACCGATAAATTAAGACTTTACAAAGACGAAAAACTAGAAGTGCTTGGCGGAGAACAACCCAAAAACAATCGCTATAACTTAAAAACTTCTATGGTTTTAGATGGCAAACTCAATTATGTTATCTTTAAATTTTACGAAAAAGAGGGAGATTGGAAAATTTATGATGTAGATATTTTGGGCATTAGCGTGATTCAAACTTATCGTTCCCAATTTAGCGATATTCTAGCACATAGTGATTTCCAAACCTTGCTTGCCAAACTCAAAAGTGAAATTACCTTTGAATCCCCAAAACAATAATTTGTTTTTGCGATTCTACCGCGCAATTTTAAATGCTCCAAAACTTACACTCACCTTTTGTGCGATAATTTTTTTTGTTTTTGGCTTTTTCGCACTTAAATTACCCATTGATGCAAGTTCGGATAGTTTGATACTAGAAAATGACAAAGATTTTAAAACTTACGATTCTATTATCAAAAATTACACTACACAAGATTTTCTTATTTTGGCTTTAAGTCCAAAAAAAGGAGATGTTTTTCATCACGACTTCTTGACAACCCTGCAAAACCTTACCAACGATTTAAAACAGATTCCACAAATAGATGGAATCTTGAGCATTCTCAATGCACCCTTGCTTAAAAGTGCGCCGAATTTGGAGCTGCAAGAATCCCTCAAGGCGAATCTTACCCTGCTTTCTGCGCAAACAGATTTTGAATTAGCAAAACAAGAACTCCTCCACCACCCCTTTTATACGCAAAATCTCATTTCCAAAGACCTTAAAACAGCGGGAATTTTAATCTATCTCAAAAACAATACGCGCTTAGAACAATTAAGAGAGCTTAAAAATACCGAAACAAACGAATCCCAAAAGCAAGAAATCCAAAAACTCATTGAGCAAGAAAAAGGGAAAGTTCAAACACAAAATGACGTAACCATTACGATGCTCAAAAATCTGCAAAACAAATATGAGGGCTTGCAAATTGGTGGAATCACACTGATTGCTAGTGATATGATTGCCTATGTGAAATCCGACCTCATCACCTATGGGACAAGCCTTAGCGTGATTTTGGCTTTGATGCTTTGGGTATTTTTTGGACATTTGCGATTCGTTTTTTTGACGCTTCTTATTTGTCTTTTTACCCTCGTAGTCAGCAGTGGAATCTTTGCCGCATTTGGGTTTAAAATTACGGTAGTTTCCTCTAATTATGTTTCTTTGTTGCTCATTATCAATGTTTCTTTGGTTGTGCATTTAATCGTAGCCTATTTAGAGTTTTATTCCAAATTTCCTAAAGCTTCGCAAAAAAATCTCCTCTATGCGACGCTTTTAACTAAACAAATGCCAAGTTTTTTTGCAGCTTTTACAACAATGATTGGCTTTCTTAGCCTTATTTATTCCAATATTTTACCCATTATCCATTTGGGTATTGTGATGAGTCTTGGTGTGAGCGTTGCACTGCTCTTTACCTTTGTGCTATTTGCAAGCGTTTCAGCTCTCTTAGATAAGCCAAAACATACCACAAAACTTTCTACAAGACAGCAAAGATTCTTAGAATTTTGTGCCAATCTAGCAATCCGCAAGTCAAAAATGATTTATTTCTTTGCGATTCTTTGCGTTGCCTTCAGTCTTTATGGAATCCAAAACCTAAAAGTTGAAAACAGCTTTGTAAATTACTTTAAAGATTCTAGCCAAATCAAACAAGGCTTACTCAAAATTGATAAAGATTTGGGTGGCACGGTGCCTTTGGAGATTCTCCTTACCTTTCCAAACAAAGTAACACAATCCTCAATAGACGATGAATTTGAAGCAGAATTTAACTCACTAGAATCGCAAGACACTTATTGGTTTGATAGCCAAAAACTAAGATTAGCCAAAATCGTGCATAACTACTTAGAGGACAATCCTTATGCTGGCTCTGTTTTAAGCTTGCATAGTTTGGTACGCCTAATAGGCAATCTAGGAATTAACGCCGATGATTGGACGATTGCATTTCTCTATAAAAATGCACGGGACACTCTTAAAGCGCAAATTTTCACGCCTTATGCAAATTTAGAGCAAAATCAATTACGTTTTGTTCTGCGCACTTTTGATTCCAATCCCACCCTAAAGCGCAATGACTTTATTATTCAAATCCGCAAAGATTTAGAATCCTTGCTACAAAATGAAAAAGTGCAAGTGCAAGTCAATGGTGTAATGGTTTTGTATAATAACTTACTCCAAAACCTTATTTCCTCGCAGGTGGATACTTTGAGCTTTGTGATTGGAATTATCTTCCTAGTTTTTTTGTGGATTTTTAGAAATCTCAAGCTTGCCATTATTGCGCTTTTAACTAATATTCTTCCTTTGAGCGCAATTTTTGGAATCTTAGGCATTAGTGGGATTCCATTAGACCTTATGGGGGTTACGATTGCCGCAATCTCCCTTGGGATTGGCGTAGATGATGTAATTCATTACATTCATCGCTTTAAGGCAGAAATCAAGAATCATTCCCTCCAAGACGCGATTTTGGAATCTCACGATTCTATTGGAAGTGCAATGTATTACACGACTTTCATTATTGTGGTGGGTTTTTGTGCGATGATGAGCAGTAATTTTATCCCTACAATTTATTTTGGATTCCTCACCACCCTTGTAATGTTGCTTATGTTACTTAGCGCACTTCTCTTACTTCCTGCCCTACTCAATAGTTTTTGCAAAATAAGCGCATTACGATTCTAATAAATTCTAATTTCAATTTTCTCACAAAGGGTTAAAAATTACAAAAACTCATAATGCTCAAGATTTAAAACTACATCTTGATTATATTTATCCCATTGCAACGAATAAATACAGCCGATTTTCTGCCCTACATTTTCTCGCAAATCCTTAAAAAACGCCAAGCCATTATGCCTTGCTCCATTCTCTTGCAATTTCACATTACTATGTCCTGCACCAAAATAACGCACATCAACAATCTGCGCTTCTGTATAGAATCTAGGCAAAAGATTGTCTTGCCCAAAAGGCTCAAAATCCTGAATCATTCTAAACAAATCCTTTCGGACTAAATCCAAAGGTAATCTACCTAGCACTTCTTTAAAGCGCGTTTCTTGCATAGGAATGCCCTGCTGATACTGAAACTTCATTAATTGCATTCTAAAGCTTTCTAAATTTTCCAGTCTTAAGCTCAATCCCGCTGCACCAATATGTCCGCCAAAAGCTACCAGATATTCCTTATTGGCTTCTAAAACCTGCATACAATCCACGCTCACAGAGCGCATACTGCCTTTTAAGATTCCGTCTTTTAAAGTCAAAACAATACTAGGCTTCAAAAAATCCTCACTTAATCGCGCAGCAATAATGCCAATAATCCCTTCGTGCCAAGATTCTTTAAATACCAAAACAAAAGGCAACTCTTGAGAGTTTTTTTGCGCAAGAAACATTTCTTTTGCCTCTTCGTAAATTGTATTTTGCAAGCTTTTGCGCTTAGCATTTAAATCTAACAATTTTTTAAGATATTGTTTGGATTCTGAAAACTTATCTGTAACTAAAAAACGATAAGACAAAAGAGCGTGCTCCATTCTACCCGCACAATTCAGCAAGGGTGCAATATAATAGCTAATTAATTGCGCGTCCAAATTGTATTTTGAAAAATGTTCCCTCAAGTGAATCAATGCAATTCTTTGACTTTGACGCAAGACTTCTAAGCCCTTTTTAAGCAACACGCGATTGATTCCACGCAATGGCATCACATCGCTTACAATCGCAAGTGCCAACAAATCCAAAAATTCTACCATCTGCACTTTTAACTTCATTTCATCTTTTAGCGCAGCGCATAAATACCACGCCACACACGCGCCGCAGATTTCAGGCTCTGGAAAATCATTAGAGAGTTTAGGATTGCAAATCAATGCCTCCGGTAATTCCTCTTGTGGCGTATGATGGTCTGTAATAATGAGCTCAATCCCCCTTTCTTGACAGATTTTTGCTGCCTCTATTGCATTGATTCCATTATCCACGGTAATAATCATATCGCAATCTAGTCGCGCAATAATCGTTGAAGACAATCCATAGCCATCTGAAAAACGATTAGGAATCTCAATCTCTATTTTGTAATGCAGTTTTTTAAAAAATTCATAAAGAATTGCGCAAGATACCACGCCATCTACATCATAATCCCCCACAACAACAATTTTTTGATTTTGGTGGATTGCTTGTGCAATCTTTTTCGCAATTTCCGATAAATTTTTGAGCTTTTGGGGTAAAGGTAAATCCTTTAAACTCATAATCGTATCGTCTCGGAAACGTTCGGATAGTTTTGAGTGGATTGCTTCTTTGGTTAGCAAATCTAAATGTGGAATCAAAGAGGATCTTTAAGAGCGTATTTTAAGGATTGTTTAATAAATTCTAAAATTACCAAATTGGGTGCTTGCAAGCGGGAAGTAAATTCTGGGTGGAATTGCACCGCAACAAACCAAGTATGTTCTTTTAGCTCAATTGCTTCAATTAAGCCTTTGCTCTCGCCGCTTACAATCATACCTTGCGATTCTAGCTTAGAGCGATAATTGGGATTTGCCTCATAACGATGTCTGTGTCGCTCTTTGACTATCTTTTGTCCTCCATAAGCAGCTTGCAATTTACTGCCCTCTTTTGTATGACATTCGTATTCTCCCAAGCGCATTGTGCCTCCCATAGGCGAAGTATGTGTGCGAATCTGCTCCCTGCCTTGCTGGTCAATGAAGTTCTCAATCAAATAGATTGCAGGCTCTTTTGTATTTGGGTTAAATTCCATAGAATCCGCATCGCTAATCCCAAGCACATTGCGACAAAACTCCAAAATCGCCAATTGCATTCCCAAGCAAATCCCAAGAAATGGAATCTGATGGATTCGCGCAAACTCTATGGCTTTCATCTTTCCGACAATCCCTCTTTCACCAAAACCACCGGGCACAAGGATTCCATTCACATATTTAAGACTATTAAGAGCCTCCTCGCTTTTCTCTAGCTCCTCACTATCAATCCATTGAATATTCACTTTTGTATCTAGATTCGCTCCCGCGTGAATTAACGCCTCCGTGAGTGATTTGTAGGATTCTTTCAAAGTTAAATATTTCCCTACAAATGCGATAGTTACTTCATTTTGTGGTGCTAAAATTTGCTTAACAAGCAAATCCCATTCTTTCATATCAGGCTTAAATTCAGGCAACTTTAAAAATCTAGCAATAGGCACTAGCATTCCCTCTTTGAGAAAATTCAGTGGCATTTGATAAATGCTTTTAGCATCTTGTGCCATAATCACGCAATCATAATCTACATCACAACTCATAGAAAGCTTATTTTTTAATTCTTTTGGAATCTCCTTTTCTGTGCGTGCAATAATAATTTGTGGCGTGATTCCGATTCTGCGCAACTCTTGCACGCTATGCTGTGTCGGCTTTGTCTTTAACTCACCTGCCGCACGAATTAATGGAATCAAAGTTACATGCAAACTAATCACGCGTTCGATTCCATATTCGTGCTTCATTTCACGCATTGCTTCTAAGAAAGGTAAGCCTTCAATATCCCCAACGGTGCCACCTAACTCAACAACGAGAATCTCTTTTCCCTCACCCGCTAATCGGATTCTATGTTTAATCTCATCTACAATATGAGGAATCACTTGAATCGTTTTTCCCAAATATCCACCCTTGCGCTCTCTATCAATCACGCTTAAATAAACTTGCCCTGTTGTAAAATTGTTTTTAGAAGAAAAATTCATATTCAAGAATCTTTCATAATGTCCGATGTCCAAATCTGTTTCCGCACCATCTTGGGTTACAAAAACCTCTCCGTGTTCTAGCGGACTCATTGTTCCGGGATCTACATTGATATAAGGGTCAATCTTTAAGATTCCAACTTCAAAACCAGAATTTTTAAGCAAAGTTGCAATGGAAGACGATGTGATTCCTTTGCCTAACGAACTTAAGACGCCACCGGTTACAAAGATATATTTTGTTTCAAATTTGGACATTACAAACCTCTAAAAATTAAAATGTTATTATACTTTTAAGCAAGTTAATTTTTGCTTTTTACAGGCATTCGCAAAGAACTTTCCGCTTTAAGTTGAACGAATTTCTCTATTTTTCTTGCCCCATTCACACATAGAATCCAAAATAGGAATCAATGTCTCCCCTCTTGCAGAGAGGCGATACTCTACCTTTGGTGGAATCTGTGGATATTCTTTGCGTTCTATTAATTTATCTCGTTCAAGCTCTTTAAGCGCATTGGTTAATGTTTTAAACGAAACTCCCTGCAAATAACGTTTCATCTCATTATATCGCACAACCTCAAAACGAAAAAGACAATACAGAATACTCATTTTATATTTCCCCGCAATCAGTGAAAGAGTATAGGCAAAGGGTGAATCTTTTAAGCATAAATCGTGTGAAAGTTGTGTAGGACAAGTGTTTTGCATTTTTATTCCTAAATTTTTTAAGAAATTATACTCTCTTTTTAGTGAGTATCATACTTTAATTTTCGTATTGCACTTATTTAAAGTTTAATTTATAATTCTTAAGAATTTTTGCGCAAGATTCTTAAATAAAATTTTAAAAGGAGTAAAAATGCAAACGATTCTGCTACTGAATGGCGGTAAGGCTTTTTGTGAATCCGGCGGCAAACTTAGCGCGGCTTTGCAAGAAGTGGCAAAAGAGACTTTAGAATCTTTAGGCTTGAATGTGATAGAAACACACATTGATAAAGGTTACGATGAAACCCAAGAAGCTCAAAAGATTCTAAGCTCTGATGTTTTAATTTGGCAATTTCCGGGCTGGTGGATGGGCGAACCTTGGATTGTTAAAGAATACATTGACAAAGTCTTTATGGCAGGAGCTAAGACAGGTCAATTTTTAATAGGAGATGGACGCCACAGAGACAATCCAAACAAAAACTATGGCACAGGCGGCTTACTAAAAAGAAAAAAATATCTGTTTAGCACGACTTGGAATGCTCCGCTCAACGCATTTGAAGATAAAAACGAATTTTTTGGAGGAATCGGCATAGACGGAGTAAATTTGCATTTACATAAAGCACACGAATTTGTAGGAATGTCTGCATTACCTAGCTTTACTTGCTATGATGTAGTAAAGAATCCTAAAGCAGAACAATATATTGCAGATTATAGGGCACATTTGCGCAAAGTCTTGGGATAAATCCAAATGAGCAAATGTAAGAATCTCAAACGCAGAGGCTTTTTAAAAACTTCCGTAAAAATTGCGGGTGTATTGGCTTTTGGAAGCACACCAAATTGCTTTGCAAGTTATAATAAAATTAAAGGAGAAAAAATGACAAAAATTAGTGAATACGAAGCGATTATCCAAGTGATACAAACCTACCTAGAAGGCTCAAATCAAGGCAAAAGTGAAATTGTTAAACAAGCCTTTGCCAAAGATGCCATTATGCAAGGCACAAACAAAGATGGTAGCCTAGTGAGTGGAAGTATAGAGAATCTCTACAAAGTGCTTGATGAAAGTGGAGAGGCAAAAGACACAAAATCTCGCATTGATGTGCTTTATGTTGATGAGAGTATCGCGAGTGTTCGGGTGATAATAGAAAATTGGCATGGATTAAACTTCACAGATTTACACCAGCTTTTTAAGAGCAATGGCAAATGGAAAATCGTCGCAAAGGCGTATCATACATATTAGACAATCTTGAGCAAGATTTAAGCGTGAGCCAAAGAATTGCAGGTTCTTGAAGCTCACAAAATTTATCAATTGACTTCAAACAAATCTCTTTGTTTTAAATATTTCTTCATCAGCTTTATTGCCCAATTATAATGGCTAGAATCACGCTCATTATAATCAAACAATGCAAGTTGCATTTCGTTAGACATAGAATCAATCAACACAAAGAGTTGTTCAAAGTTTGCTTGGCTTTGGTGCAATAAGTCGGTTTTGGCAGTTGGGCGGAGATTAATACTCCTTTATCGCTTAAACTATAATTTGATTATCTAAAGTAGCCATATAATCTTTATATTTTTTAATCAATTCTGTTTCAATTTTTAAAAGTTTATATAATTGAACATATGGAACCATCATATTTGAATCTAATTCTCCTCTTTGTAACTTTCCAAGCCAATCATGTGATGGATCTTTTATATATTTCATAGCTATATCGATCATTTTTTCTTTACCAAAATAAGCTGTCATATTCCCCAATATTGCTCCTCTCATGTCGTATTCAATTGATTTTTTTACAAATTCCATAATGATTCTCTCTAGTTCTTTGTTATATTTAAAGTCAATATTTTGAATCATGTCAATCATATAATTTCGTAATATTTCTTCTATTTCATAAAACGATTCTATTGATGATTTAGATATTCCTTCGCACAGATATAATGAACATTTATATAAATCGCACATATCTTCAAACTCAAATTGAGACGATAACCTCAATGGATTAATTTCATTTCTTCTTTCTATTGGTGTAATCACACAATTAAAATACATTAAATATCTTATAATTAAAACATGTATGAACCTGTTATATCTTTTTATTTTTAAGTTTTCTTCCCTATGATCCTCTTTCTCATTTTGTCTATCTATAAAATGCTGAACGAACGAAATAGTTATGATAATTCCAAGTAAATTGGTTGCTAAACTAAAAAGTGTATTGTTTATATTGTTGCTAAAATTTTCATAATCCAAACATATAGCTACCAATAATAGAATAATACTTATCACAAATAACGTAATTGAGACAATTCCCGCTGCACTTTTTATCCATTTTTTCATTTTATTTACCATAAATACCTGCCTTATAGCATTGTTTAGAGACAATTATAGTGCTTTTTGTTTTTTCATTTTCTATTCTTACCCAATTGTGTCGGGTACTTGCTTATGTGGAATCCCTAATTTTTCTAAAATCACCCTAAAGTCCCCTATACAATTTTGATTATTTTTGAGTTCCAAATATTCAATTCCTAAAGACTTCAATTGGTTTTTATTTTGGATACTTAATGTATCTGCTATGAAAATATCAGTATCCCTCGCAATTACAGCATCAGCAGATTCTGGATTACCTTTTCCCATTAGTTTCACTTCAATTCTATATTCTTTACTCTTATTAAAATTATAGAGCTTAAAATCCACCTCTCTATCAAAATCAAGTTCTCCGTTTTTCTTAAAAACTTCACTATTGATAAAATCCTTTTTAACTCCACATTTTTGGCATAATACTAACATTAAAGGCTTCTCAACCCTTTTACCTATACTGCTCCAAGCTCCACCTCTTAAAGCAATTTTCTTTGTTGCTAACGCATTGATAACCAATAAACTCTCATTTAAGTTTAGTTCTACCGAAATTTCCTTATAAGAAATCTTTAAATTAATTCCAATATTTTCACAACTATCTCCTAAAGAATCTAGCAACGATTCTAAATAATCAATATTAGCATTGGCTACATTTAATACAATTTCTTTTGTTGCACTCCCATAAATATTCGCAATAGTCTTTTTATTCATACCCGCAAAAATTGCTGCTTCACTTGGCTCAATATTAACATTATTAATAAAATACGCTTTATACCAATCCAAATTAATGCTCTCATCGTTTAATTTTGCTTCTAAAATTTGCCTGAAAAAATCTAAAGTAAAATCTAAAAACTCTAAATTAATTGCATTGATAACTTCCTCTCTATAATCCTCCCCTTTTAAGAGTTTTTCTATGGTTTTACTGATAACAATGCTATCAAATCTCATCAAATCCCTTTTGTCTTAATTTTTCTACGTAATCTAAATTTTGTTCGCATAAAAGCGGAATCCTACCCATTGTGTTTGCAACCTTTCCAAATGTTCCACTGCCTGCAAAGGGGTCGCATACTACATCGCCCTCAAAAGAATAATATTTCAATACTTTTTGGCAAAGCTCTTCGGGAAAAACCGCAGGGTGATTTTTATCAAATTTTGGTGCAATATACCAACAATTTGTTGAATCTATTTCATCATCATTTTTTAACTTTTTATCATAATCTTTAATGTTTTTATCTAGTAAAAAAGGAGAATTTTTGCGATATATCATAATGCTCTCCGTAATACAATTTGGTTTATAGCTTAGAGGCTTCTTTGTCTGCAAATATCCTGCTATTCGATTTGGCACAGAATATTCAGGTTTTATCCAAATAATTTCATCTATAAAATAAAATCCACTTTCACATAGGATTTTATGGAAATCAAAATGTATCGGATAGCGAATACTCTCAAACTCACGACCAACTCTTTTGGTAATCACAGGGGATACATTGATTAAAATAAATCTACCATCTTCTAAAATGCGATAACACTGCTTTAAGGTTTCTAGCATAGAATCTAAATAATCTTGATAGCTCTTATAATCGCTATACAATCTTGCATTATAATACGGTGGCGAGGTAAAAATGAGTTGGATTTGTTGTTCTTGTATTTTATTGAGTGTAGTGCGATTGTCTCCCATAAGCAGAGATGGCTTAATAATTTGCCTTGTGTGTTTTAAAATTGTCTTTTTTTGTTGCCTAAAAAGATAATACTCAAGCATTTTTTGCATTACTTCATTGTTATAATGCCTTAAGATTTTATCTCTTAAATCTGCAAATCTCGTGTCTTCTTTTGATTTGTAAAGGCACGTGCGGAACATTTGATAAATCACTTCCATATAATGCTTTTTAAAGGATTCTTGTTTTAAAAATTCATAAATTTTATCATTATTTTTTTGCCGACCGATAGAGGAGACTATCTCCCTTTTAATATCAATACTTAATTCCTCTTGCATAAACATATCCAAAAGAATAGCAAAGTTAGAATCTGATTTTTCAAGCCCCAATCTTTTAATAGACTCTATGGTGGGAATAGTAAAAAGTGTTTGTGTCATTGCTACTCCCACTCAATCGTGCCTGGGGGTTTGCTAGTAATATCATACACCACGCGGTTAATGCCCTCTACTTCGTTGATGATTCTATTACTTACGCCCTCTAAAAAATCGTGAGGTAAATGCGCAAAAGTTGCGGTCATTCCATCAATCGCTTCCACCGCACGCACACAAATTGTATTATCATAAGTGCGATTATCGCCCATTACGCCAACGCTTCGCACATTGAGCAGCACACAAAACGCCTGCCATACTTTATCATAATAGCCTTGTTTATGTAGCTCGTCTATAAAGATAGAATCCGCCTCACGCAGCAAATCCAAATCCGCCTTATTCACCTCTCCCATAATGCGTATGGCAAGCCCGGGTCCCGGGAATGGGTGGCGCATTAGCATAGATTCAGGCATTCCTAGCTCTCGCCCTAACGCCCTCACTTCATCTTTAAATAGCTCTCGTAATGGCTCAATCAGCTCAAACTTCATCCATTCAGGCAGCCCGCCGACATTGTGATGCGACTTTATCGTCTTAGAGGGTCCCTTCACGCTCACAGATTCTATCACATCAGGATAAAGTGTGCCTTGCGCGAGGAACTTTATCTCGCCTTTTGTATTATGCTTTTTCGCCTCTTTTTCAAAGACTTCAATGAAGGTCTCGCCGATAATTTTACGCTTAATCTCGGGGTCAATCACACCTTTAAGCCGACTTAAAAATAACTCACTTGCGTCCGCAGTAATCAGCGGCACTTTGAGATTTTCTCTAAACATTTTCTCCACTGCCTCTCTCTCACCCTTGCGCAAAAGTCCGGTATCCACAAACACCGGAATAAGATTCTCCCCAATGGCACGATAAAGCAACGCTGCAACGACACTAGAATCTACCCCCCCACTCACTGCACACAACACTTTACTCGTTGTCTCTTTGGTGATTTTAAGAGAGTTTGCTACTCCACTTCTGTCATTACCCTCAAGGTAACTCCCTCGTGTCGCACCTTCACAACTCTTAAAATCCCTCAAAGATACTGCCGAACCTGAATCTGCACCAGATTCTAAATGGCTTTGCCCTTTAGTGTCGCTAGATTCTGTATGTTGAGAATCCACAATTCTAGTGTTTTGCAAGTGTGGGTTTGTAGCTTTGCCACTGCACGCAGTATAGCTGTGTAAGTTTTTTGGATTTTTTGTAAGGTTAGCGGACTTGGTGTCCATGCCTTGCGAAAAATCCAAAACCTTATCGCATTGCATACCCAAAGACGAATTGCGCTTAAAGCACGAGGTAAGGTGGTCATTTACAATCCCCACCGCCTGCATAAACGCATATACAATCGTGCTGCCTACGAATTTAAATCCACGCTTTTTTAAATCCTTGCTAATTGTATCGGATAATGGCGTAGTAGCGGGCAAATCTGCAATGCTCTCAAAGGTATTGATAATGGGCTTATGATTGACAAAGCCCCAAATATATTTATCAAAGCTCCCAAACTCCCTTTGCACAGCCAAAAATGCCTTAGCATTAGAAATTGCAGATTCTATTTTAGCGCGATTCCTAATAATCCCCTCATTGTGCATTAAAGATTCTATTTTACTTTCATCATAAGTGATGATTTTATGATAATCAAAGTCATCAAACACTGCCCTAAAATGCTCACGCTTTTTAAGGATTGTAATCCAAGAAAGTCCCGCTTGAAAACCCTCTAGCAAAAGGAACTCAAAAAGCTTCTTATCCTCGTGGAGTGGCACACCCCATTCGTTATCGTGATAGTCCTCATAGAGCTTACGCGCCGCCTCGTCCTTATCGGTAGCCCAAGCGCAACGCACCCTCTCACTCGCTCCCTCAAGCCCCAAAGACTTTTGCAAACTCTCACGCGCAATGCTTAGAGGGATAAGTTCGGGTGAAAATGCGCCAGCACTCCCCGCAGGGATAGGCTTTTTTCCTGTTTTTGCAAACCCCAAAGCCTGATAGAATCCTAAAGCCCACTCAAGACTATTAACCTTTATCACTTCAAATGCACCTAAATACCGCATAAATGCCTCTTTGAGCAGTGCCTTGCCCACACCCTTTCTAAAGGCTTTTGGAGCGACAAAAAGCATTGCAATTTCATTTTTTTCTATCTCAATAAAACCTAACCATTCTTCATTTTTTTGCGCTATAAGTAAATTTTTAGATTTTAATATAGCCTCCCGTATTTCCTCTCTCATACCCGCAATTTCATTTTCGCTTAAATCTTTGTGTGTAGCCCTTGCACCTTCCTCCCAGATTTCAACAAGTCTTTGTATGGTTTGTGCTTTGCCAATGTGCTTAAAGGCTTCTTGAATCTGCATAAAACTCATAGGATTTTCACAATGTGCCTTGCCTCCATAGACGATACGGCGCAATTTTTCAATCTCATTTTGCGCGAAATGACGCATATTCCAGCAAGTATTTGCACCGCAAATCCCTACTGCAAAGTTTTGCAACATTTGCCCACCACATTCACTATGCACAACTTCAGGGTGAAACTGCAGGGCATAAATCTTGCGTTTAGAATCCGCAATCGCGCAATAATGCGTATTTCCAGACTTTGCAAGCTCTCTAAATCCTTGCGGGATAGATTCTACCTTGTCCGCGTGGCTCATCCACACGATAGAATCTTGCTTCACGCCTTTAAAAAGTGAGCAAGATTTAAAACCTTGCGTGGCGCTATTTCCTAATTCTTGCCATACTTTTTTTTCAAGCCTAAAGACACAATGGGGTAATTCCTTGCCCTTATAGTTTTTGATGTGTTTCCCTATAAGCTCCATTTCAAGCATTTTTGCTACCTTGATTGAAGCTTTATTATCCTCTTTGATGAGGCAATACACTTCCTCTAATCCTAGAGTTTCAAACCCATATTTTACACACATTCTAGCCACTTCGCTTCCATAGCCTTTGCCCCAAAAATTGCGGTGCAAAAGATAGCCGATTTCTACAATTTTTTGAGTTTTTCCCTTTAGACTTATCTCCGTATGATTTAGCCCCGCATTGCCGATAATTGCGCCGCTTTGCTTCTCTATAATCGCCCAGATTCCAAAGCCATATTGTTGATAATGCGCTAATTGCTTATCCAGCCATTCTTGGCTCTGCTTTTTGCTAAAGCCCTGCCCCCACGCATACATTGTTTCCTTATCGCTCACAGTTTTATGCAATGCCGCAAAATCTGCCTGCGTGTAAGGGCGCAAAAAGACGCGCTCACTCTCGCACACAAAAGCATTTGCCACAGAATCGCTAGTTTCTCTTTCAAGTGCTTTTTTTAATATCGCTTTGCTCACCTTTAAATGCACGATGGGGAAGTCTCTCCCTGCGGAATCTTTTTCGCTCATTCCTACTTTTTCAAAGCCCAAAGACTTATAAAATGCCAAACCTTGCGTATTTTGCTCATTGCAATCTACTAAAATGCAAGGATAGTCTTTCAAATATCGCTCTAATGCTTCTTTGAGTAGTGCTTTGCCTATACCTTTTCTAAAAGCACTTGATGCGACAAAAAGCATTTCAATCTTATTCTTTTCCACACCAACAAAGCCCAAAAAGTCCTTTTTATCTGTCGCAGTGATGATGTTTTGGGAGCTTTGCAATGCCGCTTTGACTTCTAGTCTAATCTCTGCAATGTGTTGCTTAGTTAAAAAAATATGGCTTGCTTGCACAGAATCTTCCCATAAATCAAGCAGGGCTGTGAGCATTTGAGGAAACTTGCGATGAGAAAAAATATCAAAAGAGAGCGTCATCGGTGCTTGTATGCCTTGAGAAGCACCTTGAAATGCGAAACAAGATGAATCTTTAGAATCTTGAGAAGATTCCATAATCTCTAGCACCGCCTTGCCAAATTCTTGCGCGTCCGCCTTGATGACGCGTCCGCCAAAATGTTGGGCAATGAGCTGCATACCATAGCAGATGCCAAGAATGGGAATCCCAAGCGTGAAAATCGCACTATCAGGCTTATAAGCGTCTTTTTCATACACGCTTGCAGGTCCTCCACTTAGGATAATGCCTTTAGGATTTTTGCTCTTAATAGAATCTAGCTTTTCAAAGTAAGGGACAATCTCGGTATAAACGCCATATTCACGCAGTCGCCTTGCGATAAGCTGTGTGTATTGAGAGCCAAAATCTAGCACTAAAATTTGGACATTATTTATATTCATAAAGAATCCTTGATAAAGTAGAGTTGCATTTGTTAATTTTCGGCGCAATCTTAGCTAAAAGTTGCTTATAAGTGCTTTTATTCAAGCTTTGTAGTTGAGATTTGCAAGTCTTTTATCAATTTGTAGTAAATTTTGTTTTTTTGATAAAATATGCGTGGAAATATTTAGAAACGAGAGGGAGTTGCTTATGACAAGTGATGAAAAAATTTTTAAGGAATTTCAAGAGCGTTGGAGTTTGGAGAAAGTTAAAAATATGACTTTGGAGGAATATACAGGACTAGGCGGAACAAATAGAGACGACTTTACTTATTGGATAGAATCTAAACTTGATAAATTAGGGAGTATATGGGGAGGAAGCGGGTTTAAATTTGGTATTTATAAGCGTAATGCAAAGGATATAAAAGAAAATGGGCAAGGCTTCATTTACACAAAAGACTATGCTTGGCTGAAAAAATATGGGGAAACCAAGGACGAAGCTTTTGCTAAAGTTAAATCCTATATTATAAAAATCATAGAATTAAGTCAGCAAAATCAACTTGATAAGATAGACAAAATAGATTTAGGGCATTCATATAAATGGAAAATTGCCTTTCATTATCAGGATATTAAAGATATGAAAATAGTTTGCATATTTAGCGAAAATGTTTTACAAAAAATCGCAAAGGGAGAAAATTTAGGGGAAAAATTAAGCACAGCACAAATTTATGAAAAACTTTTGGGAGACAAAACTTACACCCTTGAAACAGTGATACAAGAAAAATCTATGCCTCTTTGGCAAAAATATCTTAAAGATTCACAAAAAATAGAGGAGAATCAAATGCAAAATAATCCAAATACTCAAGCTCAAAATACAATTCCTCTCAATCAAATCCTCTATGGACCTCCGGGCACAGGTAAGACTTATGAAACCATCAATAAGGCTTTGGAGATTTTAGCTAATGAAAAATACAAAGATTCTTTAGAACTAGAAAAAAGAGATAAAATTTTACAAATCTTAAAGGAATTGGGAGCAGCTCCTAGTAATAAAAAATATAGGCAAGAAGCAAGAGAGAATTTCAACAGTTTTAAAGATAATGGGCAAATCGCCTTTATCACCTTTCACCAAAGCTTCTCTTATGAGGAGTTTGTAGAAGGGATAAAGCCTGTTGTTGATGATTCTTCCAAAAATATGACTTATGAAGTGCAAAATGGAATCTTTAAAGAGATTTGCCAAAGGGCATTAACAAATTATCAAAAACACAAGGAATCTAGCAATGAATCTGAAAATAGACAAGTCAATACTCAAGAACTATTCCAAACTTATGCTTTCTCGCTAAAACAGGTTTTAGATGAGGGGAAAGAACTTGATTTTTATAAAAAAATGAAAATTTACTCCATTAATCTTAAGGAAAATGGGGAGATAAAATCTATAAGTATTGGGACAAGTGCGGAATCAAATTCTATGCAAAGTTTGACTAAAGAAATTATTTTAAGAGATTATCCAAAATTCAAAAGCGGAGATATAAAAAGTTATAAAGATATTAAACCGACTTATGAATCACAATCACAATGGCACGGGAACGCTATTTATTATTTTGAATTATATAAAAAGCTTCAAGAATTTGAAAAGACAGAGTATAAAAAGCAGGATTCTAAGTCTGTGGAAAAAGTCCCACTTAAGCCCTATATCCTCATTATCGATGAGATTAATCGCGGGAATATTAGCAAGATTTTAGGGGAGCTTATCACGCTTATTGAACCAAGCAAAAGAATTGGAAATGATGAGGAGCTAAGGGTAACCCTACCTTATAGCCAAGAGATATTTGGTGTGCCTAGCAATCTCTACATTATCGGCACAATGAATACAGCAGATAGAAGCATTGCTTTACTTGATACTGCGTTGCGTAGGAGATTTGAATTTAGCGAGATGATGCCAGATTGTGAAGTGCTCAAAAGTATTTGGTTAGTGAAAGATACAGAGGATAAAAGAGACAAAGAAAACGATTTGCAAGATACTAATTTGCATATTGATGAATATCAAGTGCTAGAATCTAAAATTTTATTTAATATTCTAAAAACCCTTAATCATCGCATAGAATTTTTGCTTGATAGGGAGCATACGATAGGACACGCATTTTTCTTTGAGAAAGCAAAATACTTTGAAAATAAAGAATATTCTTGGTATGAATTAAGTTTAAATGATTTAAAAACAATTTTTGCTAAAAAGATTATCCCTCTTTTGCAAGAATATTTCTATGAGGATTATGCTAAGATTGACGCAGTGCTTAATGGCAATGGAATGATAAAATCTAAGAGTATGCAGGATTTAAATGTAAGCTTGAGTAATGAGTTTGTAGATAGTGAGAAAAAAATCTATGAAATCGTGCCATTAGAAGATGGGATTTGGGGTAATCCTCAAACTTATATCAAGATATACAAAACCAATCAACAATGAATCATAAAAGTTTATGTATCGCTGAATGGCAAAGCTTTGGGGTAGAGGATATTAAGCGAGTTTTGGAGCAAAAAGATAATCAAACAAATAAAAAACTAGAAAATCAAGCCCGAAAAATCTTTGAGGAATTGGTAGAATTTGCACACACAGAGGGCAATCATATTTTCTTAAAATTTGCAGGCAAAAAGCTAAAGGCACAAAATTATGTCGGACTTATTCAAATTAAAAGCGGCTTTTGCCTAGAGATTTTGCCAAAAACTTTTCATACGACTAAAGAAAGTGAGGGCTTTGCATCTAAGGATATAGAGGATAAACGAAAATCCATAGAATCCGCCAAAGCACTTTTACTCAAAATGCTTCAATCTCTCAAAGATTCTCCTTTTAAACAAAGTCATTTTGCACACTTAAAGTTAGCAAAAATGCCTTTACTTGAAGTGTTTGTTTTAATGTTTTTAGAGGAATTAGAAAAATTAGTGAAAAAGGGGTTAAAAAGCGATTATATTGTGCGTGAGGAAAATCGCAATTTTTTAAAAGGCAAATTGCTTTTAAATGAAAATTTAAAGCTCAATTTCGCCCACAAAGAGAGATTTTTCACAAGCAGTGATGAGTTTAGTGTCAATATTGCCTCAAATCGCATTATCAAAAGCACTTTAGAGCTTTTAAACACACAGAATCTAAGCACAAATACAAGTGCAAAATTAATGCAAATGCGCTTTATCTTTGCAGATATTCCCCCAAGTCAAAGTATAGATAAAGATTTGAGTAAATACCAAAATTTAGGGTATTTTAGGAATTATAAAATCATTTTGCAATGGTGCGAAATCTTTTTAAGGAGCAGGGCTTTTACTCCTTATCGTGCAGATTCCAAAGCTTTTGCTTTACTCTTTGATATGAATAAACTTTTTGAATCCTTTGTTGCAAGCGAAATGAGAAAGTGGCTATGTAGTGCGAAGTTGAGTTATGAAAATAAAGAATTTATGGGACAAATTTTTGGAGAAAACAAAGACTTTTACCTTAAAACCCAAGAAAAGAGCAAATATCTTGCTTTAGAGGGTGATAAAAATAGATTTTTGCTTAACCCCGATATTGTCGGCTACCAAAAGCAAGTTCAAACAGACCAAGCCCTTTTCATTGCCGATACCAAATGGAAGATTCTAAGCCAAGAGAAACAAAATTATGGTATTTCTCAAAGTGATATATATCAAATCTTTGCGTATTTAGCCAAATACCAATGCAAGAGAGGCTTTTTGATTTACCCAAAGATAGAGGATTGCAAGAATATATTAGAAAATTTAAAGCTAATTTTCAAACCAGAAATTCTTAACAAAGAAGCCAATCAAACTACACTCACGCTCTGCTTTTTTAATGTGTAGTTTGTTGAAATTAACCCTTATTTATTCAATAGAAAGGAGTTTCCCTACAAAAACCAACGCCAATAAAGCATACCAAAAATAATAATTAGCACGATTCCAGCCAAACTTAAAAGAATCCCAAACCGAAACATATCCCAAACTTTTACCCCACCCTTGCTAAAAACTATTGCATTAGGAGGAGTAGAAATGGGAAACATAAAGGAAAATCCCACACAAATGGTGGCAATGAGCATCACCAAACTTTGCATTTGCAGGTCTAAAAAGTCTTTTGTGGAAGCAAAAATCGCAGAAAGCAGAATCGCAATCAACGCCGTAGAACTAATAAACATCGTCAAACACAAAACCAACAAACACACGCAGAGCAAAAAAACCAAAAGAGGTAGAGAGCCAAAATACTCAAAAACAGGCTTAAAAGCATCTCCTAATTGCATTTTTGCAATCGCCATAGCGATACAAAATCCAGCACCAAACAAAAACATCACTTCAAAGGGAACTGCCTTAGAATCCTCCCAACGCAAACAACCAATTTTTGGAACAAACATCAAAAGCCCAAAACTAAGCAAAAGGATATTTTCATTAAACCCCAGCCCGCTATAAATTGGCTTGATTGGGGAATTCAATAAAAGCAACAAGAGTAAAACGCCGATTAAAAACATCAACTTTTTATGCTCAAAAGTTATTTTAATCTCCTCAAATGCGTCAATTTTCAGTTCCTCACTTCCAAGATTCCAAGAAAGAATCTTAATCATCACATAAAGCATACATAAAGTCAAAGGCAACATCATAAAAATCCAAGTCGCAAACCCAATGCTTTCAAAGTGTATTGTCTCTAAAAAGCCTAAAAAGATAAGATTTGGTGGTGTGCCAATCGGCGTTGTGATTCCGCTAATACTCGCCCCAAAAGCAACAGCAAGCAAGAATCTGCTTTTTAAAGCCTCATCTTGTGTGATAGAAAAAGCAATGGGGATTAGCAAAAGTGCCACCGTGGAATTAGACAACACGCTACCAAGTGCTACGCTAGCCACTCCAAGCGCAGTTAAAACTCCTTTGGGAGTTGCAGGAAAATAGCTTAAAAATTTCTTTGCGATGATTTTATGCAAGCCAATCTTTTCTACACCAATAGCAAGCATAAATCCACCCAAAAACAAGAAAATGATAGGGTTTGCATAGTTACTCGTTGCACTTTTTACATCTAAGATTCCAAAAGCCGGAAACAAAATAATGGGCAACAAAGAAACAATGCCTAGAGGCAAAGACTCATTAATCCATAAGGTAATAAGCAAAAATAAAATCCCAATAAACGCCCCCACCTCAAAAGAAGCTGCAAAGTAATAAATACTCAAAAAACCTGCCAAAAAAGCACAAAAAATCGCTAAACTCAAGCCCGATAAAATCTGAAAATTCGTTTTAAATCTTAGTTTTTTGTGCAGTCTCACCCTTAATTTCATTGAAAACCTTTTATGTGTTGATTAGGTAAAATTGTAACATACAATGCTAGTTTAATTCTCCCTCCAATTGAGACATCTCCTTTAAAACTAAATTCAAACCTGCACGAATCTCTTTCATTAATTCTTTTGGGCTTGGTAGATTCTCCAAATCCTCTAAACTCTCATCTTTTAGCCAAAAAATATCTAAATTCATCTTATCGCGCTGCTTAATCTCCCCAATGCCAAACGAGCGAAATCGCTCACTCTCCTTGCGATTTTCCATTGCCCCCACGCAAAAACAAGATTCAAACTCCCTTAAATGCTCCGCACTTAAAGGACTTGTTACAAGGCTTAGATTCATATTCGTGCGCATATCATACACCCATACTTTTTGTGTGGAATCCTCACTTGTTGCCACTTTGTCAAAAAATAGCACATTTGCTTTCACCCCTTGCGCGTAAAAAATCCCTGTGGGCAGTCGCAAAATCGTATGCAGATTGAAATCCTCTAAAAGCTTTTTACGCACTTTCTCCCCCGCTCCCGCTTCAAAAAGCACATTATCGGGTAGCACCACCGCCGCTTTACCCCCGATTTTTAAAAGATTCATAATGTGCTGCAAGAAATTGAGCTGTTTATTAGAAGTCGTGGCGAAAAAGTCCTCGCGGTTGTATTCGTCCTTTTGGCTTTTCACCTTGCCATTTTCGGCTAAAATCTTAGTCGCCGACTTCTTGCCAAAGGGCGGATTGGTTAGCACCCTATCAAACCGCCGATTGCCTAACTCACTTAGAGAATCCCCAATCTCTATAATGCCTCCCTCGCCTCCGATTCCGTGCAGATACAGATTCATCGCGCACAAAGACGCCACTAAAGGCGTAATGTCCTTGCCATAAAGCCTCTCATTTCGTAAGCATTTGAGCTCCTCTTTGTCTTTCGTCTGTGCTTTCATCACCTCATACGCACTTAACAAAAATCCACCCGTCCCACACGCAGGGTCGCACACCTCCATATTGGGCTTTAGCTCCATTAGCTCCACAATAGAATCTATCAGCACTCTAGGCGTGAAATACTGCCCCGCTCCCGCCTTTGTCTCTGTGGCGTTTTTGGCAAGTAGTCCCTCATAAATCGCACCTTTTACATCTACATTCAAGCCTAGCCAAGTCTCACTATCCATAAGCACAAAAAGTTTTTTGAGATTCGCGGGTTCTTTGATTTTGTTTTGCGCATCATTATAGATAAGCCCTATCACGCCCTCACTCTTTGCAAGTTGCGCTAACGCGGCATCATACGCACTCTCTAGCTCCAACCCATCTAAGCGTATCAATCTCTCCCATTTGCAGCTTGTAGGGATTTTGCTACTCTCTCCGATACTCTCCCGCTCACTTTCCATTTTCAAAAACAGCAGATAGCTTAACTGCGCGACATACTCGGTATAACTCACGCCACTATCACGCAAAATCGTTGCGAAATTCCACACCTTTGCGACAATCGCCTTTTCACTCATTTTTACCCTTTTTTAAATCCCAAGCAACAAAGCAAGATTGCATTTTACTTGCTCTAGCACTTCCTTTTCACACTGCTTTATAAAGTTCGCTCCCCTCGCCTTAAAATCTACATTTCTTAGCTGGTCGCTTAAAATCACTCCCTCTTTATCTCCAACCGCACAAGGCACTTCAAAAGGATAGCCTTTTATTTTGCTCGTAAGAGGCACACAAAGGCACAAACCACTTTTTTGATTATATTCCTTTGGACTTAGGACAAGTGCTGGTCTTTTACCTCTTTGCTCGTGCCCGCTCTGCGGAGTGAAATCAAGCCAAATCAAATCACCACTTTGAGGCACATAGTTTGCCATTACCATTCCTTGCCTATTGTGTCGTTTTCCCAAACGCTGTCTATATTCAGATTCCTTTTATTCATCGCTTTGCATATTTGCTTTAAATCCTTTTGTTTTTCAATAATGAGCCTTTCATCTTGAATACTAAGTTTGAGCTTAGAATCTTGATTGAATCCCAAGTTTTCCAAAAAACTACTAGGAATACGCAAAGCTAATGAATTTCCCCATTTATTGAGTTTGACTTCACTTGTCATACTTTCTCCTTGTATCATTGTTGATACAATTATACATTATAATTTCTTAAATGATTCAAGCTTGTGTTGCTTTACACCAGCTCACCCTTAAAGGCTTGGTTTAAAAGTGAGGATTTGAGCCTTTGGAGATTTTCTAGGCTTGCATTCACAAACTGCGCTAACTTCTCCAAATGCGCAAATTTGGATTCTAAAATTTGCACGATTTGATTTTGGGTTGCAAGGGGTGGGAGAGGGATAGGAAGTTTTGAAAAACTTGCAGCGGAAATTTCTTTAAAGGTCGTCCCACTTGCAACACTTTCTGCCAATCTTTTAGAATGCAATAAAAAATAATAAATATATTCACTGCTCACATTGCCATTAGGGATTAAATTCTTAAACCCTTGATTTGTGCATAAAGCATTTGAAGCAATCGCAACATACCCAATCGGTGCTCTTGATGAAAAAAGAATAGAATTTGGGGGCAAAAGTCTAGCCGATGAGTTTTTTAAACCTTGTTCGCTAAGGTTTCTTTTTCCTTTTGAAATATATTTTTCTTTATAACCCGATAAATCTGCGGGTGTAATCCAAGCAATTTCTCCATCAAAATTATCTTTGTTGCTTGTGGAGGGAGTGCCACCTGAAATAACCTTGCCTATCTCACCAAGTGTTTTAATTTCCCAACCTTGCGGAATTTCTGTTTTTATGAGAGGGTGGGGAGGCTCAAATGGCAAAGTCTCTCCCTCCACCCCGACAACGCTTTTTAAGGTTTGCACTTCGTGCGATGAATTTTGAGATTCTGTGAGCTTGCCACTAAAGGCGCAGTGGAGCAAGGAGGATTTAAGGCGCGGAATGTTTGTTTGCACCGACTTAAGATGACGCACTGCCTCATCAATATGTGCAAAGGCATTTTCTAGCTTCTCCACTATGGCTTTTTGGGTTTCAAGGGGTGGGAGGGGGATAGGGAGTTTTGAAAAATTTGTGGCGGAGATTTCTTTAAAGGTTGTCCCACTCGCAACACTTTCTGCCAATCTTTTGGAATACAATAAGAAATAATAAATATATTCACTGCTCACATCATCATTTGGAATTAAATTCTTAAAGCCTTGATTTGTGCATAAAGTATTTGAAGCAATCGCAACATACCCAATAGGCGCTCTTGATGAAAAAAGAATAGAATTTGGGGGCAAAAGTCTAGCCGATGAGTTTTTTAAGCCTTGTTCGCTAAGATTTCTTTTTCCCTTTGAAATATATTTTTCTTTATAACCCGATAAGTCTGCGGGTGTAATCCAAGCAATTTCCCCATCAAAATTATCTTTATTGCTTGTGGAGGGAGTGCCACCTGAAACAACCTTACCTACTTCCCCAAGTGTTTTAACTTCCCAACCTTGCGGGAAATTGTGAAAATTATTTATCATTATTTATATCCTCACCTTTACCTATGCTTTTTAAAAGTGCATTAAATTGTTCTTTATCGTCTTTTAATCGTTCAATAACCATTTTAGCAACCTCTTGTATCTCTTGCAAATCTATCGGCATTGTGGCTCTAATAGTGGTTTCTTCTAAATGAGAAAATTCATTAATGATTCTATTTACAAAACTAGCTTTTTGATAGTCTTTAAAAAAATATTTATATTTTTCTATCAAATTTTCATTGCTTGGATATTTGAAAAATAAATAATAATCTAAGAATTTTCTAATGTTATTTGCAACATTATAATAAGCATCTAATGTAATATCGCTAACCACCTTAGATTCGGCACATTCTAAAATTTTTTTAAAAAGATAGTTAAACTCTGTAATATATTTTTTTATATGGAGTGGCAATTCTTTAATGGTGCTTGATTGTTGCTTTTCTATTAAAAACATTGGTGTTTTTTTATTATCACGCCATTGAAAGTCTGTGAGACTCTTTAAATATCTTAAAAAATCTAAATTATGCGTAGAGATGAAAAGTTGAGTGTAGTTTTTAGGCTTTGCGATTTGGCTTTCAATCAAAGAAAAAATAAAAAAGATGTGGTTGCTATCCAAGCTGCTAATGGGGTCATCTATCCAAATAATAGGCTTTTTATCTTTAGTGGCTCTATCTTGTAATTTGGCTACAAAATAACAAAAGGCTAAAAGACTGCATTCCCCCTCGCTTAGGTTTTTTGCTGCTTCATTGTTTCTGTGAATTTTAAACTCGCCCTTTTTCTCGGGGATAGATTTAAATTCAAGCTGATTGTTTCCAAAGAAAGATTTAAGGTATTCGTTTGCTTTATCCGCTCCTGTTTTTTCATCACTTAAAGAATCTTGCAGTTCTTGAATTTCTTTTTTTATTTTTTCTATCTCTTGTTCTTTATCTTTTATCTCTTTGTCTTTGATTTTTAGGGTATTTTCTAGCTCTTTAATTTCCTCTTGCGTTTTAAAATAATCTATATTATCTATAAATCTTGCTACTTCATCTAACCTTAGTGCTTTTCTAGCGTTTTCTTGGTCTTGCTCTAGGGTTTTTGTTTGTTTGTTATTTTGGGTGCATAAATCTTTGATAGAATTTAGAATTTGTTGAATCTCTCGGGAATTGTCTGTTACCTCGTGAAAAATAATATTTGGATTATAAATGCCTTTTAACTTATCCTCTAAATTCTGCCTTAATTGCCGCAGACTGCTATTGTTATAACTCCTTATTGCCGATTCTAAATTAGTTTTATACTGATTAAAATCCTCTCGGAGGTTTTTATAAAAACTCTGAGATTCAATTTTTTGCACTTTCTCTAAAACTTTTTCAGAATCTTTTTCCATACCTTTTATTTCTTCAAGATATGCGTTGATTTCAGATTTCATTAGGTCTGTTTTATCATCTTTAACATTTTCTAAAAGCCATTGGATTCTCTCTTGAGTAAGGGTATTATTGCAAAATTTGCATTGTTGCGTATCTTTTGAATGTTCGTGCAACTTCAAACCCTCATCAAGCCAACTTCTAAGCTGATTTTCTATATTTTGTTTTGGAGTGATTTTGGTTTCTATTAAAATTCTGCTTTTTGTAATAAACTCTGAAAAACGATTGACATTAAAAGATATTTCAAAGTCTAAGGATTGCTTTATCTCATCACTAATTAAGGCTTCTTTGGTTTGTTTTTCGTGAGATTCAAGAATGAAATTTGAATTTGGTGTTTTGATTGTTTCAATATCTTTTCTAATATTTCTAATATCATAATTAGTTCCTTGTATTACAAAGTTTGAATTTGATTTTATTTGACTTGCTTTTTTGCTAAGCTTTTCATCTTGATTTTTTGTTTTAATTTTATCTAAAGTATCAGCTTTTTCTTTATTTAAATCCTGCAATTCCTTATATAAACCACTGACAAAAATATTGTTTTCTTTATTCTCTTTCTCATTTCCAAGTTTGTTTTGCAATTCTTGTATTTTAGCTTGAGTTTTCTTGTTTTCCTCGCCCACAATAACAGAAGCAAAAGCTTTAATATCCCCTGCCTTATCATCAATTAAGAATCCTAGATTCTCTTTTACAAAATCTTTGTTATACACCCTAATTACTAAATCATTATTAGCAATATCATCTTGAGTTAAAGGGGGTGCATTCTCTTTAATTTCAATCTGAAAAGTAGAACCCACATAATCACTATGTGGATTCTTAACTTCAAAACTCCTTAGAATCCTTGATAAAGTTGTTTTTCCTGAATAATTACGCCCATAAAAAATATTTAATTTTTGAAATTCCTGCAAATTATCCCAAGAAAAATCTTGATAAGAACCATAATTTATTTTTGAAAATTTTTTAATCATTTTTTCCTCCTTACCCCACCAATGCCAAGCTTAACTTTCCTTATCCCCTGCTAACTCTTGTAACCTCTCTACCAAAACCACCACTTGTGTATAAGGCGTTTGCCTTTGTGCTTCATTTTATTTTTATTACGCAGTTTGTGAAATACTCTCAAAATACCTTTCACAATCTTCGTTATTTGAATAAGGAGCATAAGCAATATGATTGGGACTCAAAAAATCCTCTTTGCACGATTGTATCTCCGCTTCATCAGCAGAGACAATACCTAAAAGGCTGATATTCATTTTTGTATAATTTTTGTCTTTTAAGCTAAAATACATTAATTCTTGTATGTCCGCCTTATCATTTACACTGCCAAATCTACTATAATATTTCTTGCTTGTTATTTTATTAACGACAGAAAAAGAAAAATCATTACAAGATTCCAATAAAAGCTTATTTTGAAACTTCTTTTCATAGACAATTTTTGTTGTTTCATTGGCTTGTGCATATCTATCTTTTTGCTCTCTAACGTGAAACTTATAACCGATATAATCCTCATATAAAATATTTGCTACCTCATTTATATCTTGTTCGCTTACTATGGAATCTATCTCGCTAAAGCGTAAATGATTATCATACCAAGATTGTGCGTTCATCTCTTGCCTTATGCTTTCTAAGAAAAAAGGTAAGGCTTTTTTATCAATGGAGGGGAATTTAAAAAGGTGCTTGATATGCTCTTGGCTTTTATCAATATAGATTTGTTTTTTATTGCCTTGCTCGTCCCATAGCCAAATGCCAACATTAAAAAACTCATCACTTCTTATATGTGGAAAGTATTTTATCACCCTGTAAGTATAGATTTTACGCATTAAAAATCCTTTTTGATTGCTCTCTTTTGGCAATGATTTGTGCTAAATATTCTTTCTCCTGTGATTTTGCCTCAAATAAATGCGTGATTTTACAAATATTTTGGATAATATTATTTAACGCAACCTTATCAACTTTTGAACGCAAGTGCTTGATATTTTTTCTCTCTATTTCGTTAAAAAGATAATCTTTAAAGCAACATTTATCAAAATAGATTTCATTTGGACTAAACATTTTGGTTTTTGATTTTAAATCATCAAAAAGATAAAGTGAATCTAACGCTAAACCAAAATCAATCAACCAATATTTTTCGTTAGAATCTTTTAAGATATTAGGATTTTCTGTGCTTCTGTCTGTATTCATTAACCTTGCATCATAGTGAATGGTTAAGCGTTTAAATTCTTGTGTGAAGTTCCTTGGGGGGAGAGACTTACTTGCATTAGGTATAAATTCCACACCTAGATTCAAGCCTTTTGAAACTTTAAGGTTTTCATAAGCTTGTTTTTCTCTCTCGTCTTGACTATTTGCGAATTTCTGTGCTAGGCTAAGTGTCTCGTCATTGACTTCAAGGAGGCAAAACTTTGGAATATAAGAGGCATTTAAAGCATTTAGGTAAAGATAAGAAAAAATTTCAGCAAAAAGCTCTTTAGAGGAAGTGAAAGGCTCATCATTTGAATCAAAAGTTTTTATTCTTGTCTTTAAAATATAATCTTTTCCATCATCTGCAACAATATGCAACGGGCAAGTCATTCCATAGCCCATTACTCTTTGTATTTTGTTAATTAGCCTTCTTTCCACCACTCCACCACCTCAATAAAATGAATGAATTATATCTCTTTTTACTTAACCCTACCCCACCAATGCCAAACTTAGCTCCTCCACAAGACTAGGCAAAGAATCGTTAAAAATCGCTTTTGCTCTATAAATCCCGCCTAAGTCCGCGCAAATCTCTTGAATATCTTTGACTTCTGCACAGCCATTTGCGATAATGTATTCTTTGATAAGCTTCAAAAATGCCTCTTGCTCGGGGCTAAATGCAATGCCCTTTTTCTTACATCGCCCACGCCACAGATTATAACGCGCATTTGCCCCAATCGCAAAATCTTGCAACTCTGTATCAACTTTGAGTGCGTAACGCACAAGGGAGATGAGGTTGGTTAGGTTTTTGCTAGGATTCTTACTCACTTTGCCCTTATCGCGCAGTTTATACGCATTCCATAAGCTTGGAATATCCATAGAATCCTGCTTAAGCTTATGCGCTAACTCCTTAATTACCTCATAAGTTAGGTGGCGGTTTTTGTAATTTTGTGAGTAGATAATGCTTAGGGCGGTGATTTCGTCTTTATGCTGCAAAATAAACTCATTAAATTGCGCGATGAGATTCTGCGCTTTTTGCGTGTCAAATCCTAGCTCAAGCACAGAATCCTGCGAGATTTCATCAATATAAATTTTGCTCTTTTTTGCCAACTCTAAAAGCAGCTTGCAAAATGTGTCATTTGTGAAAACCTCTAGTGGATTGTGCGCCACCTCTGCCCTCTCTAACGCTTGTAAGGAATCCGCAAATTCTAAAATCTCTTTTGCGAGCGCACAAAGGCTTTTGCCAAAATTAAGTTCTTGCAAACTCGCATTGTCCTCCTTGCTTAAGCTTAACTCTAAACGCGTAAGCCTTGAAGCAAGGCTTAAAAGCGTGTCTTTGTCATATTCTCCTTTTGCCACACTCTCGCGCACAAGTTGCAAAAGCTCTTTTAAACTTAAGTGTTTCTTGTGCTCTAAGGGGCGCGAATCAATCTTTTGAGATTCACTCACGCCCACCGCGTCAATCACATAAAAACGCGTCTTGCAATCCGCATTTGGCGTAACTGCCCTTAAATCGTCATTATGGATACTCCGCACCCCGCGCCCAACCATTTGCGCATAATAACTCGCCGATTTGACATCACGCATAAAAATCAGCACTTCTAAGGGCTTAATGTCCGTGCCTGTGGCTATCATATCCACCGTAACTGCGATTCTAAACCTTTTGGAATGCCTAAAGGCGTTGATAAGCTCTTGTGGGTTTTGATTGCCGATATTGTAGGTGATTTTTTGCGCAAACTCATTGTCTGCATTAAACACTTCTCGCGCAAGACGCACGATTTCCTCTGCGTGATTATCATCTTTAGCAAAAATCAAAGTTTTGGGCAAATAGCTGCGCTCACGTTCGGGAAAAAGTAGGTCAAAGACTTTGTCTCTATAAGTCTCTAAAATCGTGCGGATTTGGCTAGGAGCAAGCACAGAGCGGTCTAAATCTGCTTTGGAATATTCTAAATCCTCCTCTAAGCTCTCATAGCCGATTTTTCGCGTGTCTTTATCGCGGAATGGCACTTGAAATTCCGCATTTGCTTCAATAATACTTCCTTGCTCGCTAATTTGGGTTTTAATCCTAAAGATTTCATAGCCCACATTGACTTTGTCAAGAATGGATTTTTCTAAATCATATTGCGCCACAATATTTTGAGCGAAAAAGCCTAGAGTGTGTTTAGAGGGTGTCGCACTAAGCCCGATAAGAAACGCGTCAAAATACTCTAGCACTTGTCGCCACAGCCCATAAATGCTGCGGTGGCATTCATCAATGATGATAAAATCAAAGGTATCAATGCCAATTTGGGGATTATAGGCAACTTCTTTTGTTTCTTTATCCTCATTTTCAAAGGCGGAGTGTTCCTCCTCTGCGCTATCAAACTCACTCTCTCCACGCAAGATAGAATACAGCCGCTGAATTGTCGTAATCACGACTTTGGATTCTGTGGGAATGTGATTTGTCTCTAAATGCACCACATTATAAATCTCGCTAAAATTCCGCTTGTCTGCACTTGGGCTGAAATTATCAAATTCTTTTTTTGCTTGTTTGCCAAGATTGTTTCTATCCACAAGAAACAAAATGCGCTTTGCTTTTGCTATGCTTAGTAGACGATACGCAAAATTACAAGCGGTAAAGGTTTTACCTGCACCTGTTGCCATATGGATTAATGCTCTTTGTTTGTTTTGCTTCAAAGATTTTTCTAAGCCCTCTATCGCGTCTTTTTGACAATCTCTTAGCTTTTTAGAATCTTGGCTGCTTAGTGCTGGGAGGTGTTGGATTCTATCACGCAAAGAAGTGGAGCTAAGTTTATCCAAAAGCTCTTTTGGCGTGTGAAAGGCAAAAATCCTCCTTGCGCGTGGGCTTGGTTCGCGTAAATCTGTAAAATAAATTTCACTCGCATTGCTGACATAAACAAAGGGCAAAATATCTTGATAAGAGGGAATATGCGCGGGGAGAGTATAAGCATAATTTTTGGCTTGATTTTCCGCCCCACTTAGAGACAAAGAAAATTTTTTCGCCTCTATCACTCCACACGCCTTGCCCGCGACAAAAAGCATATAATCTGCCTTTGTGCCATTTTCTAGGATAAATTCTTTTATGGCAAAATTGCGTGCCGCATTGGGTGTAGAATCTCCCAAAGTGCAATCCTTAAAATCTCTTAGCTCAAATCCCGCTAGTGATAAAAGCTTATCAATCTCTTCTCTTGCTTGTTGCTCTGGCTTTAAATCTTGTTCCAAACCTTGTCCTTTTTCTCTTTGCCTTATCGTATTTTACAATAAACTTGAAAGTTATGCGCAAGGAATCGTAACTATTTTTTGGTAAAATACTATTCAAAAAGCGCAAGCATAATAGAGCTAAAAGGAGTTCCTATAAAGAATAAGCATTATTTTTTAACAATCTCTTTGTTTGCAGTGGTATTTTTAGCAACTTCTAGCCTCGCAAGTCAAAAGGACACACCAAAACAAACACACACAAATCCTTATTTAAAATCTTGGAGTGATATAGAGAAATTTTTTGCAAGTGATTATTTCTATGCGCCACTTTCTGGCACATCAAGGCTAAGCAGCAACTTTTTTAGTATAAAGATTCTAAAGCACAATAAAAACACTTTACAACTAGGCTTTCTACTTGAAAAAGCAATAAATGGCGGGGCAAGGCTTAGGGAATGGGGGAATGAAGGCTCTTGTTATAGAGATAATGAGAGCAAAGATGAGCCCATTGCACTTTTAAAGCCTTTAAGCCCTACGCAAGCACAGATTCTATTCCCTGCTTTTCCACAATGCGCCCTTATGGCACAAAGAGATGCTCAATACTTATATATTAATATAGAGAAGCAAAAGGTAAATAAAGCCTGTGCGTTTTTAGAGCAAGAATGTGAGTTTGATGTGGGTGAAGAATATTATATCACTGATAAATATTATAAGCTTAAAGCTGGATTTGACTGCACAAAGGCAAGAAGTGCGAGCGAAAAGAGCATTTGTTCTAATCCTGCACTAGCTAACCAAGATAGAGAGAATAATACATTGTATTTTGGCACGAGGGGATGGATAGAGGGGATGGATTTAAGTGATTTTACATTGCCTCATAGTGAGGAATATATTGATATTTCTAAGCTTGACTCAAACCTACTCATTGCCTTGCAACAAAAATTAGATAAACAAAAGGGTTTAATGATAAAAAAACTCCTAAATATTCAAAGAAATTGCTTGAAAAAGCGAGAATCTTGCAAAGGAAATGAAGAATGTATTAATCAAGTGATGTATGAACAATTTATAGATTTAGGCGGCTATTCACAAGAATTCTTTTATAATGAAATCAATGAGGCTTTATGGGAAGTATTCTAATCTCCCGCACACTAATAAGATTCTATTGTTTCAATCTTTAAGGCGCAAAGGATTACTCTTTATCTTTTGATATTGGCATTTTGCACATAACCTACAAATCGTCTCATACTGCCATCTTCCTTGTAATTTTCCAAAAACCAAATTTTTGTGAAACCATAATGAGAATTTTTAGCCATTAAAACAATCGTCGCCTTATCATTTAAAATTGCGGTGTGAAGCACATTAGAGTTTAGACTAGGTTTCTCATAGATTTTTACCGCTCCTGTAGAACTAACAAACTCCATATGCACGCGTTGGGGAGTTTTAATAGTAGAATCGTCCTCATCATCTATAATGGCTTGTAGGTTACGTATCTGTTCATTATTTCTGATAAAAAGACAATAGGTTAGTGAGTCAGGCTTTTCTTGTTGATTACATACAAGATTACGTTCTTTTATCCATTCTAACTGCTCTTTTTTGAGCTTTTGCTTATCGCTTTTACTCCACGCAAAATCATAAATATAGTTATACATTTGATTAAGAATATAATCACCTCTTATAGTTACAAAACTATTGCAAATACCTTTTTCTGTCTTACTTAGCCCACTCTTAGCACAATTAAAGCTCGCGTTAAGAGGCGGATAAAACCCACTCAAAGTTCCTTGTGGCATATCTCCAATTTGACTTAAAGCCTCTTGCGGTGTATATTGATTTTTATTTTTCAAATAACAGACTTTAGAATCCAACAAGGTAGAAGAAGTAAAAGTAATGCCTTTTTCATTTTTAATAAGACTAAAATCTGCCTTTTGGCGACAAGATTCTTTGTCCTCCCCTTGAAATTCAGAACACATTCTTTCAAAATAAGATTCATTCGGTTTAGCTTGATGCGCAGAAACAAGAATCTCTATCCCCTCAAATGTAACTTCATTGCAATTTATGGATTCTCTTTTTGTATAAGCAGGATTTGTCTTTTTGGTAGTGATATGATTAAGTATGCAAGTGCCCTTACTACTATCACAATCATAAATGCTTAAAGCATTTTCTGCATAACATACACCCTCTAAAGGGTCGCATTGATTCAGCTCACCCCATATTCCCTCCCACTCACTCCTTTTGTTAAAATTTATCGTATCTTTACTAATATATTCACGCAATTCAGGTTCGTCTGCTATTTCACAGCACTCATTATGTGTAGCATATAGTTTTGCACCTACGCATAACAATACAAAACCCAACAAAAAAGTAAAGCTGCCGATAGATTTCCCCACTTGCATACCTCATTTTTTAAAATTAATTTTAGATTATACAACAAATTGCGGATATTTGAAATTTCCTCACTCTTTACACCCAAAAAATACAAGAAAAATACAATCCCACAATAGCACAAAACAGCACAACTGCACTAAAACAAAAGGCAAGTGCCAAATATCTAAAAATCGGAATCAAGATTCCATACCGCCTTAAGCTTACAAGCCATAACAGCGTGGCAAGCGAGCCAATGGGCGTGAATTTAGAGCCGATATTGCAACCAAGCAAATGCGCAAAGACCAAAGCCGAATCACCCACTTCTTTTAAAGCCAAATCTCCAAGCATTACCATAGGTAAATTATTAATAATACTGCTTCCAAATGCGCTTAAAAACCCAATGCTAAGGAGATTTAAGAATCTTTCTAACTCCATAATCTTCACAATTCCAATTTGTAGAATCTCCAACAATCCCGCATTTTTAAGCCCAAAAACCACAACAAACAGCCCGAGACTAAAAACTACCACACTAAAAGGCGATTCTTTAAGAAGCTGAAGCGGTGCAATTCTACCTAGTTTTATTCCATAACCCACTGCCAAAATTGCACAAAATCCGACAAAAAAACAAAGTGGAATCTCAAAATACGCTCCAATCGCCGCACAAATTGGCAAAAGAGCAAGCAAGACAAAACAAAAACAAATTCCAAATTTACTCAAAGATTCTTGCTTGAAATGGCTTGTTAGCACTAGTTTTTGGGGCAATTTTAACCCCAACAAACACCAAAAAACCAAAAGAGAAGCGAGGATTGCAAACACTTGCGGCAAAGCCATAAAGCGCAGAAACTCTGCAAAAGGAATCGCAAAAAAGGACGCAGTAAGGATATTTGTAAGATTTGAAAGCACAAAAAGATTGGAAGCAAAATCACTGATAAATCCCATAAAAAGCAAAAAAATAATTAAAGGCGCATAAAAATTCCCTCTTTTATGTGGGAAAAGCGCAAACATAAGAGGTGTAAGCACTAAAATTGCTCCATCATTTGCTAAAAATATTGCCAAAAATGCCCCAAAAAGAATTAAAAAGATAAATAGTTTCCAACTTTTGCAATAAAAGATTCTGCCCTTATCACTAGACTCTCTATTCTCTCCAGTAAAGCATAGAATCTTATAGGCTAAAAAGTCAAAAAACAAAATACGCTCTAGCGCAAGCGTCAAAACAATCAGCCCCACCAAAACCAATGTAGAATCCCAAACCATTATCCATACAAACCACACATCACGCAAATTTACGATTCCAAACGCCAAAGCAAACAATGCTCCAAATACGCTTACTAGCCATATCGGAATCCCAAAAGGACGCAAATAAATCGCAAGCATAACACCTGCAAATAAAAAATATGCTATCAAATCTCAATCCAAAAATAAATTTTACTCATCATACAATCCCCAAAGATTAGGGTTTGTTTTGATTTTGTGTGCAAGATTCACAGGAGTAATTTGCAAAATATTTTCTAATGCCAAAGTAGGAATCTCTTGAGTTTTGGTAAAAACAATAGAATCGCGCACGCACTTTTGCTGCAATTTATAAGCATAAAATCCAGCAAGAAACGCGGAATACAGCATACTTGAATGATGACTATAAGTCGTGATAATAACATTTTCTGCACTGATTTTATAAAGTATCTTGAAATATTCGTAAGTCCATAAGTTGCGATTCTTTACAGGGCTAAATGGGTCTTGAAAAATGCAATGAAAGGGAATCTTAAGACGATTGGAAAGTAAAAAACTCTTTAAAATCTCCCTTGCCTCGCCCAAATGCAAAATAATCTCAAGATTTTGCCTTTTGTAATAATGCGTAGTTACTAGGGATTCTAAGATGGCTCGCTCGGATTCTAGCTCCTGTGGATAAGGGTGCTTTAAAAGTTTTGGTAAAAGGGCAGAATCCAATTCAGGAGAGTGAATCACAATCTTACCCTCAAATCCCTGCAAACGCGCCATTAAACTTAAGCAAAGAGTATTAAATCCAAGCCCAAAGCACATATCAAGCACATTCAAAATCGGCTCTTTTGCACACAAAAAGAGTGCAGGTAAAATATGTTTATGCAAAGTCTCTTGCAATGCGCCATCTTTGGCATTATGGTAAGATTCATCAAATTGTGCATTATAAAGCGTTATGCTTGAATCTCCTGTGAAAATCTGCATATTTTACTTCTTTAAAGTGTAAATTAACACATAATTTTATATAATTTAAACTTTTACAAAATTTATTATTTGCAAAAATGCCATTCCAAAAATATGGAATCGCGAAACTATTTTTCAGTCTTAAGGAAATCAAATGGGATTTGCAGATTTTTTCAAAAACTTTAAAAAAGAAGATAGGGCTGTGCCACAAGAAGCCCCAAGTCATTGGGTAAAATGCCCAAGTTGCAATGCGTTAATGTATTACAAAGAAATCATTGCCCAACACCACACCTGCCCTAAATGCAATTTCCATATGCGCATTGGCTTAGAAGATAGAATCGCGCTAATGTGCGATGAAGGAAGTTTTGTAGAGTTTGACAAAGATTTAGCACCCAATGACCCCTTAGATTTCGTGGATAAAAAAAGCTATAAAAAACGGATAGAAGAATACACCAAAAAATGCGGGCGTCCAAGCGCAATTCTTAGCGGAGAATGCACAATTGATGGCATTAATGCACAAATTGTTCTGTTTGATTTTAATTTTATGGGAGGCTCATTTGCTTCGGTGGAAGGTGAAAAAATCGTGCGTGCAATTCATCGTGCAATAGAAAAAAAGCAAGGTTTAGTGATTGTTAGCGCAAGTGGCGGGGCGAGAATGCAAGAATCTACTTATTCGCTTATGCAAATGGCAAAAACTTCTGCGGCACTCAATGTGTTAAGTGAGGCGCGTTTGCCTTTTATTTCTGTATTAAGCGACCCCACAATGGGGGGCGTAAGTGCCTCATTTGCCTTTTTGGGCGATTTGATAATGGCAGAACCCGGAGCGATGATAGGTTTTGCTGGTGCAAGAGTTATCAAGCAAACAATTGGCACAGATTTACCACAAGGATTCCAAACAGCAGAATTTCTGCTAGAGCACGGACTTATTGATATGATTGTGCAGCGCAAAGAAATGAAACAAACAATTGCCCAAGCATTGAAATACCTTAAAGTGGAATCTTAAATGATACAAAGCCTCCGATTCTCTCTTCAAAACTCATCGTTTTTAAAAGATTCTCAATCCAAAAATAAGAATCCTTTAAGCTTATGATTAAAATAATTGTTTATTATATTGCCAAAAGTCAAAAGGATTTGAGTGACCAATTATGCGAAGAATTTGCAACACTATGCGGACAATTTGGTGCAAAATTAGAATTTATTAATTTGTTTTGCAAAGCCATTAGCTTGAGCCAAAAACAAGAAGCAGAGGAAGCGCAAAAATCCTACACAAAGGAATTTCTTAAAACCTTTAAACCCAATCAATACAGAATCGCCCTTAGTCCAAATGCCAAAATGCTAGATTCTTTTGAGTTTTCAAAAACTCTGCAAAACCAAAGTCATCTTGCATTTTTCATTGGAGGTGCGTATGGATTAGAAAAAAGCTTTATTCAATCTTGCCATATGCAGCTTTCACTCTCACCCCTTACCTTTAGCCATAAAGTTGCTAAAGTCGTGCTAAGTGAGCAGATTTATCGTGCATTTTGTATCATCTATAATCATCCATATCACAAATGACAGGAGAAAAAATGCGTCAAAGTGAATTAAACAACTTAAAAACTTATTTATTAGATAGGAAAAAAGCAATTTTGGATAACAATTCCATACACAAACAAACAATGGAACATATTCAAAACAACCATATCAACGAGGCAGATTATGCAGCAATGCAGATTAGAAATGCGCTAGATAGCTCTATCTCGCAAAGGCATCTTTTGGAACTAGAATACATTGAACAAGCATTAGAAAAAATTGAAAAAGACATCTATGGAATCTGTGAAATGTGTGATGAAGAAATCGGAATCCAACGTTTAAAAGCAAAACCACATGCAAAATATTGTATAGTATGCCGAAAAATTATTGAAAAAGATTCAAAGGAAAAGGACCAAAAATGAAATTCAAATATTACATTGGGGCATTATTCGTATTCATCGTTCTTTTAGGGCTTTATGTTTATAGTCTTAGTGGTGCAAGCTTTACCTTTATGATTCCATTTAGCACACAGAGCATTACACTTCCTGTTGCAATATGGTTTGTTGTTCCTGTTATCGTGTTTTTTATCATCGTCATATTTTTAGAAATTGGCGGTTCTTATCGTATGTGGCGCAAACGCACAAAATACAAACACGACTATAAAATACTTTTAGAACAAATAGAAAACCAACTTCTTAGCAAAGATGTTCCACTCAAACAACCTACAATGAATCGCTATAAAAGCCTTTCTATTTTATTAGGAAATCTAACCTTAGACATCAAAGAGGGAATTGCTCTTAAAAGTGGCGAAACAAGATTAGACGAACTCATTGAGCTTCTTGGCGACTTAAAAAGAGGTGAATATGTCAATCTTAAAAAATTCAACCCTGGAGAAAAATCTCCTTTTATGAATCAAAATATACTTAATCAAATCCATAGTGATGAAAAATTTGCCACAGAGGTATTAAAAAAATCAAGTTATGATGAAGAATCTAAACGCGAGGCTTTCAAAAAACTACTCAATTGTGGAGAGACAAAAACAATCAAGCAATTTATTGGCGAAATCAAATTCAACAAAGATCTTGCAAATGAAATGTTAGGAATGTGTTATGCAAACAAAATCAACTTCAGCAATGATGAAATTGCCAAGCTTTGCACAGAAGTAAAATACAGCAAAGAAGACTATTTGCACTTGTCTCAAAAACTAAAAGAATGTTACGAGCCTGCGGCTTGGGTTAGCTTATTTGAAAATCTCGCAAACCAAGATGAGCTAGCAGAAATTGCATATTTTTATGTGCTTTTGGAGCTAGAAATGATTGATGAAGCCAAAGAACGTCTAAATACATACCCTCAAAACGAACTTTTAAAAGTGCGTGCATATTTGGATTTGAAAGATTCAGGTAAAAAATATCCTTTAGAATTGTTTTTACTTGATTAAATCCTCTTGTCCTTGCATATATTTTGCCGTTACGATTCCACTTATGGAATCGTAACAATCTGCTAATCTTTATTGTAAGATTCTATGCAATAGAAAATTGTCATTGTAAGACTTCGTTGAAATGGAATCTCAAAAAGGATTTAAAGCAAGATTTTACACTGCAATGATAATAAAAAAATCTCTACACTAAAACAAACTTCCCGCTTCTCTGAAAGAAAACAATTCATAGGTTTTTTGCGTTGCGATTCTGCCACGTGCAGTGCGCTCTAAATATCCATTGACAAGCAAATAAGGCTCAATCACATCTTCAATCGTTCCCTCGTCCTCACTCATTGCTGCTGCAAGCGTGCTAAGTCCGATAGGGCGTCCGCGATTCTCACAAATAATCTTCAAGAATCGTAAATCTAACTCATCAAACCCATATTCATTGACACCAAGTTCATTGAGTGCATATTGCGTGCGTTCTTGCGTGATGATTGCCTCTTGTGCTACTTCTGCAAAATCCCTTACGCGCTTTAACAATCTCAATGCGATTCTAGGCGTCCCTCTTGAGCGTCTAGCAATCTCTAATGCCCCCTCATTGGAGCATTCTTTTTGCAATTTCATTGAAGCAATCCTCACGATACGCGCTAACTCCTCTTTTTCGTAAAACTGCATACGAAACTGCATTCCAAATCTATCACGCAAGGGATTGCTAATCATTCCTGCGCGCGTAGTTGCTCCTATGAGTGTAAATCGCGGCAAGTCAATTTTCACCGTTTGAGCCGCAGGTCCGCTACCGATGATGATATCTAATCTAAAATCCTCCATTGCGGGATATAAAATCTCCTCAATTGCTGGACTTAAACGATGAATCTCATCAATAAATAAAATCTCTCCCTCACTTAAATTTGTCAAAATTGCAGCCAAATCTCCTGCTTTTTCAATCATTGGAGCAGCAGTTACTTTGATAGAAGTTTGCATTTGATTGCTGATAATATATGCCAAAGTCGTCTTGCCAAGACCCGGGGGACCAAAAAGCAAAAGGTGATCTAGCACCTCCCCGCGCATTTTTGCCGCAGTAATAAAAACCTGTAGATTTCGTTTAAGTTTTTCTTGCCCGATATAATCGTCCCAACAAGTAGGACGCAAACGTATGTCTTCCTCTTTTTCTAAGGATAGTTTTTCAATCTCTACAATGCGCTCCAAGATTCCCCCTAATAACTTTCTTGCTCACTTGGAAAATGCCCACTTTTGACATCTTCAACATATTTGCGCACACCTTGACGCAACAGCTCCGCACCTTTGAGATATTGACGCACAAATTTGGGTTTAAACTCCTCAAAAAATCCAAAAGCATCACTCCACACCAACACTTGCCCATCTACATCTACTCCGCTTCCAATACCAATAATTGGAATCTTAACGCTTTGCGTAATCTGTTTGGCAGCCTCCGCTCTTACTCCCTCTAACAAAATGCTAAACGCTCCGCTACGTTCAATATCCTGCGCAAGGTTGATGAGGGATTCTATATTTTCTTGCGTTTTACCCTGCACTTTATATCCTCCCTCACTGCGAACAAATTGTGGTTTTAAGCCAATATGCGCCATTACAGCAATTCCATTTTCAACCAACATTTTAATGCTTTTTATACCCTCAAAGCCAACCTCTAGTTTCACTGCCTGTGCTTTTGTTTCTTTATAGATGCGAATTGCAGATTGCAATGCAAGATGAGATGTCGTCGTGCTTCCAAAGGGTAAATCACAAACAATCAAACTTTTTTTTGCTCCATTACAAACTGCTTGTGTATGATAAATCATAGAATCCAAAGTGCTGCTTAAGGTATCTTGCCCACCAAAAAAACTCATCTGCAAGCTATCCCCTACCAAAATCATATCTACTTCACCATCAAAGATTTTCGCCATTAATGCATCATAGGCTGTTAGCATAGTGATTTTCTCTACGCCTTTTTTTTGTGAAATTTGCGTCGTGGTAATAGACTTTATTGCATTTTGCATACTCATTTTTGTCCTTTGTGAAATCACTTATGATTTGAAACTACATTTTACAATAAAATATAATTTTTTATTCTAAAATGCTGCGAAACTCTTTTGAAAATAAAATCTTTATAAATATTTTATAGAAATTGCGTTAGAATCCCTACTTTGTTGTTTGGGGCTGACTTGAATTTCGACAAGAATTAGATAGCTCTAGCTGCATGCCGACTTGTGTTATGTCGTAAAACTAGCATATAAATATAAACGCAAACAACGCAAATTACGCTCCTGCTTACGCTAAAGTTGCGTAAGTTTAATTAGCTTTTGGAGCTGTTTTTGAACAAGGATTCTAGCGACTTTTCAAAAACATCATTTTAGCTAGATGCGCCTTGCACTACCGAATGCAAGTTTAAGTTTAGGTTGCCTTGAAGCATTATTTTTGGAAGTTTGGTGTTTTTAAGAAAGATTTAAAATCCAAATAAGCATGTATATCGGCTGTTGTTGGTCTAGTTTTTGGACTGGGGTTTGATTCCCCACAGCTCCACCAAATCTCTTTTGCGCAAGATTCTATTTCTTTTTAGTCTTTTGACACCACTTTTTATAAGCTTTAGAAACTTGACTTAATTTAATACCAACAATTTCTGGAATCTCGTAAGAATGATGTTGCAAAATTAACCTACGCAAAGTTTTAAAATCCTGTTTAAACACCTTAAAACTCAACAAAATCTCTTTTTCGTGGCAAACTTCTAATAAATTTTGACTGGTTGAATGATGCCAAAAATAATGGCTTTGAATCTCTGCTTGCTGAATACGGGGAGTAAGTTTGGACTGCAAAGCAACTTCAATCAAAACTTCGGCATTTGCTGTCGTAGTCGTCGTTTGAAGCAACATTAAACAATTTTTGTGTTCTTTTTTATTCATCTTTGACACCCATTCTCTTTTTTTTCTCCTCTAAGGATTTTTTCTTTTCCTCCTTGCGCATTCGCTCCAAATTCATCTGACGTTCTCTAGAACGTTTAAATTTCTCCAAATATTCCTGCCGCTCTGTCGGACTTTGGTAAGCAATAGGACGAATAAAAAAAATAACCAACATTAACACAAAAAAGAAAATTGCAACCTCTTGATTGGAAGTTAATTTATACCAAATCATCGCAATGCCAAGAGAAATAATAACTTTTAGCGCAATAATCATTGTTTTTCTTAGAGCATTCTAGGTAGAATCTTATGTTCTTTAAACTGCAAAGCATTACAAGATGCTGTTTCCTCAAAAAGAGCCAAAATCACTTGAGGTATAAAAAGCAATGGAATCTCTAAATCATCACGACCGCTTGCGATTTTCAACTCTACCGCATTTTGGTCCATTAATTCAAAATTGCCAATATTTGGCGTCAAAATAAAATCTACGCCACTATCTACCATTTCATAATAATCCGCTGCACCCATTTTGTAAGCCAATACTTGATTAACTTGCATCAAATACGCATAGCTCTCTTTAAAAAATGGCATGATCTTTAACCCCGTAATCTCCTCTAAACCTACAATGATTTGGGATTCTATTGCCCAAGTTTCAAGCTCCCTATCCAATATCAAAGCGCATTTAAATCCCTGCCAACATTTGGATTTTAGATGTGAATCTTTAAGTGCGTTTAGCATAATTTCTGGAGCAAAAACAAAGCAATTTTCCAAGCTTAAAATATCAATTTCTACACCACATTCTTTGATAAGAGATTCCCTTAATTCTGTTTCCTCATAAAGGGCTTTTAAAAATCTCTTAATCTCTAGTAGGCTTTGAGAATCGCAGAGAAGTATTTTGTGATTCGTTTCTTGAGCCTCCAAAAGCAAAAGAAATAGTTTTTGATAATATTTCACCCTCTCAATAAAAGGCAAAAATTTGCCCTCTAGCGCGAGAGTTTGAGTTTTTTCAATAGGAATTTGTAGCTTCTCTAAAAGAACTTTGAAATTTGACATCAAAAGATGAGAGGATTTTGGATATAAATTATTATGCAATAAAATAAAAGATTCCATTTATTTTCCTTAAAAATTAACTTTTTTGAGCAATTTTGCTTTAAAAGACTGAATCTTCGAGAGTTCGCTTCTTTCAAAGACGATTTGCTTTAACTCATTAATACACGCGTCAAACTTTGGATTTTGGGGAAAAAGATAAGTTTGCAAACTCTGCGCATTGAAGATTCCATTTTCCAATCCGCAAATCGTTTCCAAAACTTCTAAAGTTTTATGTTTGGCATATAAGGAGGCTACCAAAATAAAATATGCCTCCCCTAAATATTCTGGATTCTCAACACTTAAGGGCGTAGCATAGGCAAAAGGCAAAAAAGAAAGCAAAAAAGCATCTTTGATGGTCTGCGTCTCTATATCCAATGCTTTCAATCCCTTAAACTCCACATCTTTAAGAATGCTTTGCACTTCTTCTTGCGCCAACTCATCTAGCCCAACTTGCTTGAGCAATTCTAACTTTTGCAAAAATGGCTGAACATCAATAATTAAATCTTTCAAAGCCAAATGCGGATTTAGTGGCTCTATCCTCCATTCTAATCCAAATCTTTTAATCAAATCCTCTATCTTAAGACCAAAATCAAACACCACCACACCATTAATCTTAAATCCATACGCATTATAACCATACTCTAACACATTTTCTTGGACAATAGCTAGCAAATCCAATAATGACTTTTGTCCATTAATTTTCACTATCAATTTTGCAAAATAAGGCAGATAATCCGTCTTAACATCAAAACGGAACAATTCTAAATTAATTTTCTTATCCATATTTTCTCCCATAAACACTAAACTTTAAAGTATAGCAAATTATTTTTTAAACCTTTTGTTTTTTGGATTTGCTAAAAGTGCTTTCATAGAACTATGAATCCCCTCCTCTTCTCCGTTTTTTGTCTGCTCTAACTCTGCAAATGTCGCAAAAAGATTTACAAACACGCAAAAATCTGCACGCAAATCCTCATCATTGGGCAATAAAATCTGCACGATAGAATCCAAAGGTGTTGTTACAAAACTGCCCAAATTCTCTTCACCAAACCCTGCTTCAAAATAAAGATTCTTTGAATCTAGTTCCAAGCTTTCAAAAGTATAACCGGCTAAAATAAACACCGTCAAATCACTAAAAGAACCACGAATAGAATCCGGTAATTCTGGCTCAAACTTGACGCGACGCACATTACATACAATAGAAAAATTCACTTTTTTTTGGATTAAATATTCCAAAACCTCATAACAATGTTTTCTTAATAATTCTTTTATTTTCTTATCTTTTAGCAAAAACTCCATAATCCCTCCTTACAAAATCTCCCTTAAACCCTTTAATAGCAGTTTCACTTCATTCATACCAATCTGCCAAAAATCATTGCTTTCAATATCTAAGCCAAAAATCCCCACCAACTCTTTGGGAGATTTACTGCCTCCAAGACTCAAAAACTCTTCATATTTTGAGACAAAATCTATGGGATTCAACCGATAAACTCCAAAAAGTGCAAAAACCAAAAGTTGCCCATAACTATATGCATAACAATAAAAAGGAGTATGAATAAAATGCGGAATATAAGACCACCACAAGCGATAATTTGGTGTCAAAACCACACTTTTACCAAACATTTTTTGATTTTCTTCTTGCCAAAGTGCGCAAAACTCTTCCTTGTCTAGCTCTCCTTCTTTGCTATGTACCAAACGTTCAAAATTTGTGAAAACATTTTGGCGAAAAAGAGTTGCAAACACATCTTCTAACTTACCCGCATACAATTCAATTTTTTGCTCTGGATTCAGATTCTTTTTCATTTTTTCAAAAAGCAACATTTCGGCAAATACGGAAGCAGTTTCCGCCGTAGTTAAAGGCGTATCTGCATTAAGATAACCCACTTGATAAGATAAAGTTTGATGAATCGTATGACCTAGCTCGTGTGCCATTGTAAAGACATCTCTCCTGCGATTTGTATGATTCAACATTAAATAAGGATGAACACTCGGCACACAACTATGACTAAAAGCCCCACCGCGCTTGTTTTCTCTTGGGTGAGAATCCACCCAACCTTCCTCAAAAGCACGCGTTGCGATTCTATGGAATCGGGGAGAAAACTCTTTGAAAGCCTCCAATACGATTGCTTTAGATTCTTGATAGGTAAATTCTACATCTTCGCCACAAGAAATCGGCGCATATCTATCATAATCATAAAGCGTTTCTAATCCTAAAATCTTAGCTTTTAACGTGTAATATTCCTCTACAATGCTTACATTTTCATTGATGGTTTTCACCATAGAATCCACGCTTTTTTGTGTCGTTTGATTATCCAAATGACGTGATTCCTCCAAGTTTGTATAATTTCTTAACTCGGTGGTAATTTTTAAATCCTTGCGCACAATATTATAAATATAAGTCAATAAATCAAGATTCTTTTTTAAGCCCTCACTCAAGGATTCTTGCGCCCTCTTGCGCACTTCTCTTTCTTTATCATATAATAAACTCAAAACCTCTTCTTCACCCACCTCTTTTGTGTTTCCGTCCAAAGTAATTCCAAAACGCAAACGACTTAAATGCTCATCAAACAAACGTTTAAAGCTATCCACACTTACAGGCTGCGTTTTTAGCAAAATTTTCTCTTCCTTTAAACTCAACTGATGTTTAGAATTCTTACTCAAAAGCTCCAAATAATAAGCATATTCTTTTGAGTTTTGGATAAATTCTTGCTGCTTTTTTACCTCAAGCGCATTAAACTCTAAATCAAAAAACAAAAGTGATTCTTGTGCAGCATTTACCCGCATTTCACAATCCGCATAAAATGCACCCTCTTTGGTATTGGAAGCAAAACGCAAAAAAGCATAAGTCATAATGCGCGAAAGACTCTCACAAATACTTTCGTATGTTTTCATTGCCTCATAAAACGCTTCTGGGGTTAATTCAAAAAGTTTGTCCTTATAAAGTTTCTCAAATGTTTTTGCGCGCTCTATGCCCTTTTTTATCGCTTCTTGCAGAGATTCCTCCTCGCCAAAAAGTGGCTTGAGATTCCATAAATTTTTATCCATTTATCTTGCCTTATCACCTCAATTAGAAGATGATATTCTACAATAATCCTATTAAATTTGTTGATTTTAAATCAAAGATTTTTAAAAATTTTAATACCAAATGGGTGGATTGCTTCAGTATTATATTTTTTCGTCATTGCGAGCCGATTTATCGGCGTGGCAATCTATAATCAAACAATAAATGAATATCTTTGCAATGGAATCTTTAAATTATGAGAGATTATGGATTGCTTCGCTATTTGCAAGGTAATCTTTCCTCACACCACCTTTAACCCACAGACTTTAGCCACAAAGGCTTTGAGCAAATAAAGCAATATTGCCCCCCCCCCCCGCACGATTCGCAGCAATTAAACCTTCGCCTAGTTTATAAGAAGTGTAGTTTTTGATTTGGATTGCTTCCTTATAGTCTGCATAAGATTCTAGAGGAGGAAGTTTTAGTTTTGGATTCTTTTTGATTCTTTCTTGATATTGTTGCTGTTCTATCTTATGGGATTCTTTAATATAGCTTAGAACATAAGGTAAGCGTATCATTCCCCATAAGCTTTTGGAGTTTAGAATCATTGCATTGCCTAATTTGTAGGCTAAATGGGATTGGAAGCGTAGAGTTGCGCCTGTTAGGCTACTTTGCTGAATTGGGTTTTGTTGGGGTATAGATTTTATAAGCGAGAGATAATGTCCCTTGAAGGTAGTATTTTTGGAATCTACACTCTGTGCTCTCCACGCAAACTCAATCCCAAAAAGCTTGGAAGCCAAGAGATTCAAATACACACTTGTCTTTTGCAAAGACAAAAATTTCTCATACTGCTTCAATGCAAAGCGTGCAATAAAATTACGACCCAAAAAGCCATCAAAAGCCCCTCTTGTAAAGATTGTATTTACATCAAACTTCTCAAAGAGCCATTTTGCCTTTGCCTCCGCCTTTGCTTCCTTATCTAAAGCAAGCAAAATCATTGCCTCAAAAAAATGATAGGTTGCAACTTTGTCATTATAAACAATTGCTTCTTTCACAATTCTAAGCAGGGATTCCAAATCTTGCGGGAAAAGTTCCAAATGCAATGCAGCAAGCAACATTCTGCTATAAGAATTTTGCAAAGGCTTAAATAGAATCTTATTGGCATTTTTCTTTAGGATTCTATACTGCTCCTCTTTGCTAAAGATTTTTGACCAGCTTTGGGGTTCTCGTCCCAAACCTATGAGGCTTGCAAGCCTTGCAAAACCACTTCCACCATTGGTGTAGATTTCGCAAGAATGAGACATTAAAATAATCTCTTGGAGTGCGATTTGCGTCTCATTCTCCAAGTTTTTGCCTAGAAACTCCTTAGAATTATAAATGTGGGGATAATTCCTCCCATAATACTCTACCAAAGCCTCTATTTCCTGACTATCCTCGCCAAAAAGCAAAATAGCTTGAGATTTTTGTATCGCTTGCTCTATCAGCTCCATAGCAATTTCTGCGGGCGTGTATTTGTAAAACCAAAACGCGCCACAAGGATTATACACAATATCTCCGCTTCGTATATGTATAGAGAGATACTCCCTGCCTATCTTGCTTTTGAGATTCTCTGCATTTTGTGCTGCCTCTTGCAAGAGGACTTGGATTTTTTCACTAAAGGCAATCTTTCGCCAAAAACTTGGATAATCTTTTGCGTAATCCTTTGGTAATCCCTCATAATTTAATTCACCATGATAAAAATAATGCCCCCAAGAGCGTTGATAGGGCTTTACTAAAAAGTCGTCTAAAGATTTTGCACCCGGCTTTGTCCCATAAATGTCATTATTGGGAATCTTTCCTGCATACACATAACTTTGGATAAAATCGGGGGCAAAAATCTCCTCCGCACTTTCAATATTCATCACATTGATTCCGGTTTGATTGAAGTTTGAGCCTTTTCTGTATCGCTACAATGTCCCCCATTTAAATCCTGTGTATTTTGCCATAGCCATACAATTTAGAATCGCAATCATTCTATCGCCCCACCCCGCTTGTGTAGGACTTATAAATAATCCCGAATATTTACGAATAAAAACCTTAAAATCTAATGGTATCGGCTGGTGGGATATTTTTATATAACGCGCATTAAGGGCTTGATAAATCGGAATCTCCAAGAAATCGGATATTTCTATGCTATCTAATAATTCGCCACCTAACTTTTCCCAAACCTTACCATCACAAGAAGTTTCTACGCTTAAAAATTCTTTGTTTTTGGCTGCTAGAGCTAAAGAATCTTTGGCATAAAAAATCCTAAGAGATTCTATTGAGTATTCTTGCTGCAAATCCATAAATAACACATTTTCTTGCGATTCTATTGCTTGACTTACTTCCGATAAATCCTCGTCTTTCCATACCATTTTTATTCCTTGTTTATATTTATTTGTATTCAAAGGGTATATTGTATAGTTTTTTAAAAGCTATTACAATAAATCCCCCCCCCCCCGCAGAATCCGAGCTTAGATAAACATAAAATACCAAAAACTTAAAAAAATGAGATTCTATGTTGTAGATTGTTTCGCTATCTTTGCGTTAATTAAAATATGAAGAAATTTGTGTCTTAAAGGAGGATTTGCAATGACGCAAAGGCTTATCATTGCAAAAGGGGACGAAATTACATCATTCCGCCCATACCTCCCATTCCGCCCATACCACTCATATCTGGCATTGCAGGTTTATCCTCTTTGATTTCATGCACTGTGGCTTCCGTTGTAAGCAATAAGCTAGAAACAGAAACTGCATTTTGAAGCGCGATTCTTGCAACTTTTAGCGGGTCAATGATTCCTGCTTCAAACATATCCACATAAGTACCATTAGAAGCGTCAAAGCCGTGATTTACATTAGAATCTTTTTCTACATTATTCACCACGACACCATCATCAAAGCCTGCGTTGGTTGCGATTTGTTTAATCGGAGCAGAAATTGCGCGTTTAATGATTTCATAGCCAATTTTTTCATCACCCTCTAACTTTAGGCTAACTTTCGCTGCTGCGCGCACAAGTGCCGCACCACCACCGATAATAATACCCTCTTCAACCGCTGCTTTTGTTGCACTTAACGCATCATCAACGCGGTCTTTTTTCTCTTTCATTTCTACTTCGCTTGCCGCACCTACTTTAATCACAGCTACACCGCCGCTAAGTTTTGCAAGTCTTTCTTGCAATTTTTCCCTATCATAATCACTTGTAGTGCTTTGGATTTGTGTTTTAATCTGTGCGATTCTAGCATTAACGGCATCTTTTTGACCTGCACCATCTACAATTGTTGTATTGTCTTTATCAATCACTATTCTAGCCGCTTGCCCCAAATCTGCAATTGTCGCAGCTTCTAGTGTTTTACCCAATTCTTCGCTAATCACTTCGCCACCTGTTAAAGTTGCAATATCTTTTAGCATTTCTTTTCTTCTATCACCAAATCCGGGAGCTTTGACTGCAGCAACATTCAATACGCCACGTAATTTATTCACAACTAAAGTTGTCAAAGCTTCTCCCTCAATGTCTTCTGCGATAATCAAAAGTGGCTTACCGCTTTTCATTGTAGATTCTAAAAGTGGCAAAATGTCTTTCATAGAAGTAATTTTTTTGTCTGTCAGCAAAATATAGGGCTGCTCTAACTCTGCTTCCATTTTGTCGCTATTGGTTACAAAATAAGGGCTAAGGTAACCTCTATCAAACTGCATACCCTCAACCACGCTTAGTTCATCGTTGATTCCTTTTGCTTCTTCTACGGTAATAACGCCATCTTTACCAACTTTTTCCATAGCTTCCGCAATGAGTTCGCCTACTTTGGAATCAGAATTTGCAGAGATTGTTGCTACTTGTGCAATTTCTTTTTTACCCGCAACAGGTTTAGCAATTTTCTTAAGCTCTTCTGTGATTGCCTCTGCTGCTTTATCCATTCCACGCTTTACTTGCACAGGATTCGCACCTGCAGTAATATTTCTCAAACCCTCTTTGAAAATACTATATGCTAAAACCGTTGCCGTAGTCGTACCATCACCTGCTGCGTCTGCGGTTTTACTTGCGACTTCTTTTACAAGTTGCGCTCCCATATTTGCAATAGGGTCTGCTAATTCAATTTCTTTTGCTACTGAAACGCCGTCTTTTGTAATACTTGGCGCACCAAAGCTTTTTTGAATCAACACATTGCGTCCTCTTGGTCCCATTGTTACTTTTACAGCGTCATTTAGCTGTTTTACACCCTCATATAATCTATTTCTTGCATTGTCTGAAAAATTAATTTCTTTACTTGCCATTTTTATCTCCTTAATTATATATTTTCTTTTAAGCTCTCACGCCTAAAACATCTTCAAGCTTTAAAATCAAATATTCTTTTCCCTCTAGTTTCACTTCAGTGCCAGAATATTTTCCAAAAACAACTTTATCACCTACTTTTACATCTTTAACTTCGCTACCAATTGCTTGAATAATTCCTTCAAGCGGCTTTTCTTTCGCATTATCAGGGATAATAATTCCTGAAGTAGTTTTTGTGTCTTCTTCTAGTCTTTCTACTAGAACTCTTTCTCCAAGTGGTCTGAAATTCATAAGAATTACCTCCAAAAATTAAATATTTTTTAAAAACAGCGGAATTATAATGCAAAAACTTTACTTTGTCAATACATTAAGTAAAAAAATTCATTAAATCTTAGTCTATTAGACTAAAAATTAATTAGTCATTAATGCTAAATACTTTTAAATTCAATAAGCATAAGGGCGAAATTTAGTAGAATCTCTACCAAAAATACAAAGAGATTCTAAGCCTACAAAAGTTAAACAATTCTCTTAACTTTTATAAAATTTTCAATAAATTAAGATTATTATTGCGTTTCAATCTACCTAATCAATAAGGACTTACTATGCAGGCACATTATGCAAGCAGAATCACTGCTCTATCAGAATCTATCACTCTTGCAATTAGCACACTTGCGCGAGAACTAAAATCACAAGGAAAAGACATTCTCTCTTTTTCTGCGGGTGAACCGGATTTTGATACTCCCCAAGTCGTTAAAGATGCAGCAATCCAAGCAATCAACGAGGGTTTTACCAAATATACTGCAGTCGCTGGAATCCCGGAGCTTTTAAATGCGATTAGCGTGAAGTTGAAGCGGGATAATAATTTAGAATATTCCACCAAAGAAATCATTGTAAATAGCGGGGCGAAACACTCACTTTTTAATGTATTTCAAGCATTAATTGAAAAGGACGACGAAGTGATTATCCCCTCACCTTATTGGGTAACTTACCCCGAGCTTGTTACATTTAGCGGTGGCAAGAATATCTTTATCCAGACTACACAAGAAAATAACTTCAAAATCACAAAAGAACAGCTAAAAGCCGCCATAACGCCTAAAACAAAAATGCTAGTGCTTACAACACCCTCCAATCCCACAGGAATGGTGTATTCTAGAGCAGAGTTAGAAGAAATTGCAGAGATTTTAAAAGACACAAATATTTGGTTGCTTAGCGATGAAATCTATGAAAAATTGGTTTATGATGGCACTTTTGTCTCACCTGCTAGCCTTAGTCAAGATATGCTTGAGCGCACAATTACCGTTAATGGGCTCAGTAAGGCAGTCGCAATGACTGGTTGGCGAATGGGCTATGTAGCGAGCAAAGACCAAAAACTTTGCAAACTCATTAATGCACTACAAGGACATTCTACCTCCAATATCAACTCTATCACACAAAAAGCCGCAATTACTGGGCTAAATGGTAGTGCAGATAAAGAAATTGAGATAATGCGTCAAGCTTTTAAAGAGCGGAGAGATTTTGCCTGCGAAAGATTTAATACCATTAAAGGGTTAAAAGCTAGCAAACCCGATGGAGCGTTCTATCTTTTTGTTCATTGTGCAGAGATTTCTAAAGATTCTATGCAATTTTGCAAAAACTTGTTAGAATATGCTGGCGTGGCTGTCGTTCCGGGAATTGGCTTTGGAATGGACGGCTATTTTAGATTCTCCTTTGCCACAGATTTAAATAGTATTGACAAAGGGATTCAAAGAATCAAAGATTACTGCGAGAATCTTTAAAAACTTTAAACTCTCTATTTAGCAAGGATAAGGCGAGATTCTTCGTCTCGTCCTCACATTTCATAGCAATCTACAATCTTACATAAAGTAAATTCGCTATGGAATCTTAACTCTTTTTCTTATGCTCCTCTTTTAACTTACGCACTTTGCGGATAAAGGTGAGAAATCCCCCCCCCCCCCGCAGAGATAGAAGTAAGGAATGCTTCTCCTAATTGGTAAGAGAAATAATTTTTGATTTTTAAGGCTTGCTTGTAGTCAGGATAGGATTCTAAAGGGGGAAGCTTTAAGCAAGGGTTGTTTGTGATTTTTTCTTGATATTGTTTTTGTTTGTTTTTGTGTTTTAGTATTGTCCATAGAATCTTAAAAGGGAGTTTTGAGATTCCAAAGAAAGATTTAGAATCTTTAAGGAGGATTTGTCCTAATTGGTAGCTAAGATGGGATTGGACACGAGAAGTAGCGGTAAAAAATGTTTCATATCTGCTAGATTCCCTATTCTCTTTAAATAAATGTTGATAAATCGGCATAAAACTCACCGATTTTAAAAATAAAAATTCTTGGATACACTCCTCTACATTTTTAAGATTCACATTTTTCATAAATACACATTGTTGTATCTGATTATTCTTATCTTTGATGATTCGCTGTTTTAATCCTGTTTTTTGTGCAATTTTTTGTAAAATAAGCAAAAATTCATCAAATTTTATTTCCTCTTTGCATCTTTGCACTACAAGTTGCAATTCACAAGAAATATCCCACTCACCATAATGATGTTTATACACAAAACAATAGAATATTTCTTTTATCAGCAAATGAGAATAAATTTCTACAACACCATTTAATTTGGGAGAAATATAAAGATAGGCAGAATCACCAAAAATCCTTTTTTCTAATCTCAAAATCAAAGGTGTCAAGTAATGCAAAGATAATAAAAATCCATATAGATTTCCTAGATTTTCTATTGGGAGATTGCTTTTTTTATATTCAAATTCCTTCGTTTGTTGTGAGATTCTCTCCCATTCTTTATGATTAACATACCACTCTCCAAAGAGTAAAGAACTAAAAGCAGAGGACCAAAATTTAGAACCACTCACTGCGTGAATAATAGCGACATCTTTAGAGCAATGAGGGCTATAAGGAGCAATATTCGCGACACGCAATGGAGCAAAACTTAAATGATATTCATAGGCAATAATTCCAAAGGGTATTTCATCACTCATTGCTACTTCCGATAAAACCCCCAAAGAATAACAACGACTAACAATCTTATAGCATTCTAACCTTAAAGGAATGGAAGTTTTTCTTAAAATATTCTTTGAGAAGCTAATAACACCGCCATTGGGTTTAGCTATTTCTTGTTCGTTAATCTCTGCAAAATTACTCAAATAAGCTTCTATTTGTTTTCTCTGTCCATTGCCCCATTTAAAGTCTGTATCTACTGCTAAAATATCTTCAATGGAATTTTGCACCAACACATCAGAATCAAGCCAAATCACATAATCATAATCCCGCAACAAATCAAAACAATAAAATTTCGCGTAAATATGATGCCCAAATCTTTTATCTTGTGCGATACATTCTGGTATTTCTTCATTTGTTGCACAACTAAACCCCCTTTCAAAATCCTCATAGCCAAAGGCAACAAAAGCGATTTTATCTCTCCAAATCAGAGAAATTTTATCCCTTTTCTCTTGTGGCATATCTGTATAAACAAAAACTCTATCAATCAAGGATTCATTGTATCTCTTAAGCCCGATTATCACATTTGCAATCGCGAAGTCTAACTTCTCATCTCCTGCTAAAACTATGGCGACTTTTTTATTTTGTAGATTCATTTTGTCCCTATTTAATGAAATTTAAATACAGATTCTATCATTTTCTTTGAGCAATTACCATAAAATACCCCCCCCCCCCGCAAAATCCAAGCTTAAAAATAGTTTTCAAAAATAAAACTTAAAAACAACAAATAAAGATTGAATTTAAAATATGGTTATGATTTTTAAGATTTTATTGTTAAAATTACACGCATTTTTTGCAAAATAATTTTCAAGGAAAATCAATGAACAAGTTTTCAAAACTATTTTTGACTTTAGCTTTTGGAGCATTGCTTGTAGGCTGCGGAAATAGTACAAGCACAGAAAAAGTGAGCAATGGTTTGGAATCCATTAAACAAAAAGGAATCATTACCATTGGAGTTTTCAGCGACAAACCACCTTTTGGTTTTGTGAATGATAAGGGCGAAAATGACGGATTTGATGTCGCAATCTCAAGACAAATCGCCAAAGACCTTTTAGGAGATGCCAACAAGGTAAAATTTGAATTGGTTGAAGCAGCAAGTCGCGTAGAATTTTTAAAAAGCGGCAAGGTAGATGTGATAATGGCAAACTTTACACAGACCAAAGAACGCGCAGAAGTAGTTGATTTTGCTACTCCTTATATGAAAGTTGCGCTTGGAGTTGTTTCCAAAGACGGCGCAATTCAAAGTATAGAAGACTTAAAAGGCAAAAAACTCATTATCAACAAAGGCACAACTGCGGACTTTTACTTTACTAAAAATCACCCAGAGATTGAGCTTTTAAAATACGACCAAAACACAGAAGCTTTCTTAGCTCTTAAAGACGGGAGAGGTGTAGCCTTAGCGCACGATAATCTACTAGTTTTTGCTTGGGCAAAAGAAAATCCAGAATTTAAAGTCGGAATCGGAAAATTAGGTGAAGAAGATGTTATCGCACCGGCAGTAAGAAAGGGGGATAAAGAGTTATTGGAATGGCTAAATTTAGAAATAAAAACACTCAACGAGAATGGTTTTATGAAAGAAGCTTACAATAAAACACTTGCTCCAATTTATGGTGAAAATCAAATAGAATCCGTGCTTTTTACCAAATAAAATTCTTTTTTCGTAAGAATCCAGCTTAAGATTCTTACGAGATTCTTAAACTTCAACTTTTTCACAACTCAAATATTCAAGTTAATCACTTTATTAGTAATAATAAGTTAAAATCACAATTCTATCCATACCAAATTTGAAGGCTTACAATGAGTCAAACGCCGAAATTTACGCATTTACATTTACATACAGAATATTCCTTGCTTGACGGATTAAATAAAATCAAAACTTTAGCAAAAAAAATTAAAGAATACGGAATGGAAAGCGTAGCAATCACGGACCACGGCAATATGTTTGGTGCGATTGAATTTTATAAGGCAATGAAAGCAGAGGGTATTAAGCCGATTCTAGGAATGGAAGCTTATTTGCACAATGCAGAGAATATTAGCGACAAAAATAATCAGCGATTCCATCTCTGCCTTTATGCCAAAAACCTAGAGGGCTACAAGAATCTAATGTATCTAAGCTCACAGGCTTGCTTGTATGGATTCCATATGAAACCGCGTATTAGCAAACAAATGTTAGCAGAACACAGCACGGGGCTCATTTGCAGTAGTGCGTGTCTCAATGGCGAAGTGCAGTGGCATTTAAACCTCAAAAAAGATGACAACAAAGGAAGAAAAGGCTATGAGCGCGCGAAAGAAGTCGCACTAGAATACAAAGAAATTTTTGGGGAAGATTTTTATTTAGAACTTATGCGGCACGGAATCCAAGAGCAGCAACTCATTGACAATCAACTCCTCAAATTATCCCAAGAAACAGGAATTAAAATCATTGCAACCAACGATACGCATTATACTTACCAAAGTGATTCCACAGCACAAGAAGTAGCCTTTTGTATCGGCTTTGGCAAGGATTTTAACGACCCCAATCGTATGCACCATACTGTGCAGGAGTTTTACATCAAAACACCTGCACAAATGGCGGAACTTTATGCGGATTTGCCAGAGGCTCTTGAAAATACACAAGAAATTGCGAATAAATGTGATTTAGAACTGCATTTAGGCGACCCCACGCCTCCTAGCTTTAAATTCACGCAAGAATACGCACAGGCTGAAGGATTAGATTTCACAAAAGATAGTGAATATTTTGCTTATAAATGTCGTCAAGGCTTAGAAAAACGACTTTTAAATGTGGAATCTAGCCGACATCAAGAGTATAGAGAAAGACTTGAACGCGAGATTGAAATTATCAACAAAATGAAATTTCCCGGCTATATGCTGATTGTTTGGGATTTCGTGCGCGCGGCAAAAGAACGTGGAATCCCAGTAGGTCCCGGTCGTGGAAGTGCAGCAGGAAGCTTGGTTGCATTTTGTTTAGAGATTACCAATATTGACCCGATGAAATACGATTTACTCTTTGAGCGATTCTTAAATCCCGAACGCGTAAGTATGCCAGATATTGATATGGACTTCTGCCAAAGCAGGCGCGAGGAAATTATTAATTATGTTACCGAAAAATATGGGCAACACAATGTAGCGCAAGTCGTTACTTTTGGTATGATGAAAGCTAAAGCGGTGATTCGTGATGTGGCACGCGTTATGGGAATGCCTTATGGAGACGCAGATACCTTTGCAAAACTAATTCCAAAAGAATTGGAAATCACCCTAGAGGAAGCCTACAACAAAGAACCAAAAATCGCGGAACTCCTTGCAAGTAGCCCACTTGCAAAAAAAGTGTGGGATTTTGCAATTATTTTAGAGGGCACAAAGCGGAATCCCGGCACACACGCGGCGGCTATCGTGATTGACTCTGAACAAGAACTATGGCACAAAGCCCCGCTTTATCGCTCTTTGCGTGATGGAATCGTTGTTACGCAATACTCTATGAAATTCCTTGAAGATGTGGATTTAATTAAATTTGACTTTTTGGGCTTAAAAACGCTGACTTTGATTGACAACGCCTTAAAACTCATCAAACAGAGATATAACAAAGACATAGACTTCCTAAGCGTAGATGTAGATGACAAAAAAGTCTATGAAACTTTGCAAAGTGGCAATACACTTGGCGTCTTTCAGATAGAATCTAGTATGTTTCAAGGGATTAACAAGCGTATGCGTCCAAGCACTTTTGAAGACATCATTGCTATCATTGCACTAGGGCGTCCTGGTCCTTTAGAATCAGGAATGGTGAGCGACTTTATTGATAGAAAGCACGGCAAAGCACCTATTGTTTATATGTTTCCAGAATTAGAGCCTATTTTGCGTCCTACTTATGGAACAATTGTATATCAAGAACAAGTAATGCAAATTGTGCAAAAAATTGGAGGGTTTAGTTTAGGAGAGGCGGATTTGATTCGTCGAGCAATGGGTAAAAAAGATGCAAAAATTATGGCAGACAATAAAAGCAAATTCTCCGAAGGTGCGGTTGCACAAGGATTTAATAGAGCCAAAGCGGAGGAATTATGGGAACTCATTGTTAAATTTGCAGGCTATGGATTTAACAAATCCCATTCTGCCGCTTATGCTATGGTAACTTTTGAAACTGCCTATTTAAAAACTTATTATCCTAAAGAGTTTATGGCGGCTCTCCTCACTTCAGAAAAAAACGATACAGACAAAATCGTAGAATACATTGAAGAAGCGAATCAAATGGGGATTAAGGTGCTTCCACCCAATATTCAAAAATCAGAACTAGAGTTTAGCGTTGCAGAAGTTAATGGAGAAAGCTGCATTTTGTTTGGACTTGGCGCAATCAAAGGAGCGGGAGAAGTTGCAATCAATATCATTTTAGACGAGCGCAAAAATAGTGGAGATTTTAAAGATTTAGAGGATTTCTTAGGGCGCATTGACCCACAAAAAGTAAATAAAAAGGCATTAGAATCTTTCATTAAAAGCGGTGCAATGGACGATTTCAACTACACGCGCAAATCCTTATTAGAACAAATAGAATCCCTAACCGAAGCCGCAAAAGCAGCACAAAATGCCAAAAAAGAAGCAGAAAATTCACTCTTTGGCAATGATGAAGAATTAGTAGGAGTGAATCTCAACTTAGAACATTACGAAGAATTTAGCCAAAAAGAAATTTTAGAATTTGAAAAAGAAAGCTTGGGATTCTATGCTTCTGGACATCCGCTAGATTCTTACAAAGAAATATTCAAATCTATACAATGCACTTCCACGAATCAAATCAAAGACATCGCCGAAAATAGCCGTATTTTGATTGCGGGCAAGATTGAGGATATTATCAAAAAATTTTCAAAAAATGGCAAACCTTATGGAATCTTAAAACTTCAAGATTTATATGGCAGTGTAGAATTAACAATCTTTGAACAAACCTTAAAGCAACTAGACAATATAGAAGACAAAGAAAAACCAATTGCAGTCAAATGCCTCGTGCAAGAACAAGATGAAACCAAAAAACTCAAAGCAGAAAAAGTTTTAACCTTAGAGGACGCAAAAAAAGAAAAGGTAGATTTTGTGATTCAAAAGGCAGATACTAGCGAACCTTTGATGCTTGTGCTAGATTTTCATACAGACACGGACATCTTGCGACTCTTAAAAGAAGCCGCACTGCGTCATCAAGGCAAACGCGAACTTAGAATTCTATTTAGAACCCAAACACAAGAGCTAGAAATGATTAGCGCATTATGCGTGCATAGTGAAATCAAAGAGGAATTTAAACAACTCCAATGGCAAAACTAAACTTTACCTTAGAAGCAAAATTTCAAGACACATTGGACACTTTATGTAAAAAATGCGGGGAGTTAAAAAGTGCGTGTGTTTGCAAAAGTAACCTTACCCTAAAAGAAAAGGATTCCTACCTTTTAGGTATTAATGAAGAAAAAGCCAGCGGCAAAGACATTACGCGTTGTGGAATCTTTTATGAGAGCAAAGAGGAAATGCAAAAGATTCTAAAAGAGGTAAAAAAACATTTTGCAAGCGGAGGAAAGCTAGAGGAAAAAGAAAGCGGAATCTCCCTTATTTTGCAAGGCAAACACAAAGAAAATCTCAAATCTTTTCTGAAAGAAAAAAATTTTAAATTTAAGAAATAAAATGCGACTCAATCAATACATTGCACACCATTCTAAATATTCAAGACGCGAGGCAGACAAACTGATTCTTGAGGGCAAAGTCAGCATAAAACACAAAGTTATCACAGACTTTGCTTACCAAGTGCAAGAGGGAGAAAAAATCTATCTCAACGACAAATTACTAAAGGCAAAAGAGGAATACACGATAATTGTTTATCACAAGCCAAAGGGCGAACTTGTAAGCAAAAAGGACGATAGGGGACGACGTGTCATTTTTGATTCCTTGCCTAAACGATTCGCACATTTTACGCCTGTGGGGCGACTAGACTTCACAAGCGAGGGCTTGCTTTTGCTTAGTGATAATGTCAAAGTTGCGCGCACCCTTATGGAAAGCAACTTAGAACGCGTGTATCTGCTTAAATTATCGGGCAAGATTCAAGAAAATGTGTTTGATGCAATGGAATCAGGATTAAGCCTAAGCGACGCAAGCGCAGGTGCGCATAGCAAAAGCAAGATAACGCGAATGGATTTTGCACCCTTTGCGGGCTATACTTGCATTAAAAATACCTCAAAATACTCCAAAATCAAAGTTGCAATCACAGAGGGAAAAAACCGAGAACTTCGCCGATTTTTTGCGCATTTTGGGTTAGAAGTGTTGGACTTGAAACGCATTGCTTATGGATTCGTGCATTTAAACAATCTTCCAAGCCAAAAGATAAGATTCCTAGAACGCAAAGAATACAATAAACTCCACGCATTCTTAAGAGAGATAGAATCCAAAAATCCACAAAATAAACCAAAGGAGACAAAATGAATCCCCATTCCACCAAAGATAGAATCCAAAACCACTTGGCTTATAAACTGGGGCTTTGTATGATTGCTTTTAATAAAATAGTGGGGGGGGGGCAAGATAAGCAAAATTCTTTAATCTTAAAAATTTTTTATTTTCCTAGCTTTCTTTTTAATCTTTTTAAAATTATCCAGCTTCACAAAGCCAAAAAACGCAAATATAACGAAATGATAGAAATTTTCCCATCTTTAAAATATCCTCCCTTGCAATCTTGTAAAGATTATCCAGAATCTTTATCTTATAAATACCATTTAGCTTATCTCTTAGGAGAATCTCTCTTGCAAACTAACAAAACTTGGTATAGGGGAAGTTATTTCACTCTCCACAAAAAGATTCAAAAAGCAAAAGAAAAATATCAAGAGATTTCATATATTACAAAAGAATTAAAAGCTTTTAACCAAAAACTCTATGAACAAATAGATATTATAGAGCTAGCAAATTCTAGTCAAGAAATCTATTCTTTATTGCAAACTTATAAAGATTATCCACCACTTCTCCAAACATTGTTTTTAAACTTTTCTTTTTTTATGCAATATCCTAATGAAATCTTGCAATGGCTTAACTCTAAAGAATTTAAAGAACAATATATTAAGACTAATCACCCTTATCCTCCTTTATTGAATCCTGATAGATTGAATGCAAAGAGAGAATCTAAAGAATGCAATGTAGAATCCCAAAGAGAGAATAGAGATTCTATCCAATCTTATCCTAACTTAAGTTATGAGAGTATCCCTGCGGAACTTGCTTGGGATTTGAATTTGCCATTGCCGAGGAATTATTGTGGAATATTGGTTTTTTTGGATTGAGCGGACATTTGGCACTACTTGCATTTCTTTATCAATGTGGTGCTTCTATCATTTCTCTATCCAACACAAGATACGCAAAAAAAGATTACTATGCCGCATATCAAACTTTATTAACAAATCACATCAATTTTTTAACGCATATAAATTATATGCAAGATAAAGAAAATAGAAAGCATATTTTCGCTTTAGCAGATGCTAAAGTTCCTGTGTTGATTAATCTTAGAGACCCAATTGGGAGATTAAAACACGGGATAAATCACGGCTGGTATAAAAGCAATCAATGGATTTATGAAATTAATCAACACAAAGAAGCATTAGATAGAGTAACTTACGGGGGACAGGATAAGCCACATTTGGATTTACTGGAAAGTGTTTTGAAAAATAAAAATATTGGAAATATAAGCATTTGGGAATATCATCAAACCATTCAAGAAATTAGAAATGCAAGCTCTATCCACTATCTTGATATGCAAGAAATCGTAGGCAAAAGAACTTTTGATACAATGACGCAATTATCTCAAGAGTTTAGATTCCCACTGCCCAAAGAGGAGGATAGGAAATTCTATGAAAGTAAAATCAATAATCAATACAGATATTTATTGCCCATAATTTTTAGGGTGAATGAAGAAATCAAGATTTTGGTGGAGCAAAGCACATATAACATAGAATTTATTTTGGGATTAAATTTAAGCTCTTCAATAGTTGGAGGATTCCTTGCGATAAATGATTACAATAAAAACGAATTATTAAATCATACATTCTCCATTTTGCAAGACAATATGGATATTATTTCTCAATTAAATTTAGATTCTCTTGGACTTCAGATAAAGATTCTTGCCGATAAAAAGCAATCACAAGAAATTGCATACCAAGCTAATCATTCCAATCTCAAAAACGACCTGCAACAATATCTTTTTGCCCTTAAAGAGAAAATTCAAAGTATTGAAACCAACAAAGTAACCGAATCTCAAGTGTTAGAATATTTAAAAGAACATAAAGATTTAAGAAAAATCTATCAAACTTATTTTGAGAAAGAGTTTGTGCATATCAAACAAGTGCGCCCCGATATTGTGGAATCTTGGAAATATTATCAAGAGTTTGAGAGAATGTGTGCAGAGTTGGATTAAATTGCTTATCTGTCATTGCGAAAAACAATACTACGAAGCGCACATCACGAAGTAATTTGCCCACGCTTGCAAATCCAAATCTTGCCCTTGATTTTAAGATTCCATTGTTAAAGTTAAAATTCTGCATTCCACAAGTGGAATCTCATAAAGACAAGGAAAAACCCTACAATACCAAGAAATCAAAGGTAATTTCTACTTCACATTTCCGCTTTTTAACTTTTTCTGACCCTTATAAATGCCAAAAACTTTATATCCACCCTCTTGCGTCATTAACACCACAGGATATTCCTCGTAAGTGCCCTGCTCCATTCCCGGACTTCCTTGTGGCATTCCGGGCGTAGAAACGCCTATCACATCTTTTGGCTGATTTTCCAACAACCATTCCACTGCATCAACAGGTACATGCCCTTCAATCGCATATTTCACACCATTTTTTTCTATTACACCCGTATGACAACTCTGGTATTTAGGGGCAATCTTAAAATCCTCCTTGATTTTCATAAACAACTCATCATCTTTATGAGATTGCACCAAAAAACCCTTTGTGTGCATATATTTTGCCCATTCCTCACAACAACCGCAAGTTGGGCTAGAATACATTTGAATTTCTTTTACAGAATCCCCAAAAAGTGCCATACTCACAAATGCTAGCAAACCTACAATTTTTCGCATATTTTTCCTTTTATCAAATGTTCGCATTATACAAAATCTCTACTTGATTTTACAATCTCTTATTTACGATTCTGTTGCTTCAAGGTTGATTTTTGTAACTTACGGATTGCTTTGCTACGCTCGCAATGGCAAATTGCAAAACTTTTAAGTCAAAATACAAAATCTCGCCCTTGATTTTGGGATTTCATAACCTAAAATCCCACCAATCAATATTTTACTTTAAAAATTTGCCAAACTCTTTCCACTTTGTCGGACGCTTCAAAATCTCTAAAGCGCGCGCTTGATGTGTTGTGCGCAAATGCAAAGAAGAATAGGATTTAAAATGCTCTAATACTTGATAACAAATAGAATCGCAAGAAAGTGCATAAGCCTTAGGAATACTCAAAATGCAGTTTTTAAAACTCACAAGATTTGCATTCTGATTTGCCGCCACCTCTAGTGCAATCGCAGGAATTCCACAAGCTAGAATCTCTCCCAAACTCTGCCCACAGGCGCAAATACAGAGGTCCATTCGTCTTATTAAATCCACCATTTCTTGCACGCATAAATCACGATAGAGTTTCGCGCCCAAAATTGTAGAATCCCTTGCAATACAATGCAAATTCAAATCAGGATAAGCCCTCTTAAATGCAACAATCAAAGGACTATTCAAGCCTAATATATCACTTCCGCCAAGAGTAATAAATACATTTTTCACTTCTTGCTTCAAAGGAATCGGTGGATTCTTTAATACCTGCACAAAAGGAGGCTGCAACAGACGATAATCACTTCCCAAAAACAACAAATGATGAGGATATTTTTCTCTATATTGAGCGACATTCACGCCGCTTGCATTGTTTAGCAAGATAGCCTTAGGATAATCTAAACGCAAAGTATCATCAAAAAACAAGCAAGTTTTTGCACAACGCACTACTTTTTCATAAGCCTCTAGGGGCAATACATACGAATCTATCGCGATTAAATCCCATAAAGTTTGATTTAAATTCTCTTCCAATTCCTGTGTATCTACTAGCTTTGCTTCAAATCCTAGTGATTCCAACTCTGCTTGCAAAGCCCGACAACGACTAATATGTCCTAATCCCACACCAAGCTTACCATCAGCAGCAATTAAAGCACTTTGAGCCACCCAAAAACACCTCTAAGAATAAATTTTTTGTAAATTTTCTAACTTGCTTGTCGCATTCAGCAAAAGCATATCCGCTAGAATCAGTGCGAGGCTAGATTCACAAACTACACTCCCACGCACCGCGATACAAGGGTCGTGTCTGCCCTTGATTTCGCATTGGACAACATTGCCTTGCATATCTTGTGTGCTTTGAGGCAAAAAAATGCTAGGCGTGGGCTTAAAATGCACTTTGAGTAGAATCTCTGCGCCATTGCTAATACCCCCCAAGATTCCACCACAATGATTGCTTACAAAACCCTCCGCATTCATCATATCATTGTTTTGAGAGCCTCTAAGTCTTGCCGATTTTACACCATTACCAATTTCTACGGCTTTGACACCATTTAATCCCAACATCAAAGCTCCAATTGCAGAATCTAGCTTATAATATAATGGCTCGCCCAATCCGCAGGGCACTCCACTTGCCTTAATCAAAGCTACGCCACCCAAGCTATCGTGTGCCTCTCTTGCTTGCAAAATTGCTTCTTTTTGAGCCGATTCTACTTGCTTATCTAGGGCAAAGATTTCGCTTTTTTGCGCATTTTGGAAGTCTATTGTTTCCCCCTTAATTTCTCCAATACTTAAAATTCCACTTTGAAAAACAATTCCAAAAGGCTTCAAAAGCATTTTCGCAATCGCGCCTGCTGCCACACGTGCGCTTGTTTCTCTTGCGCTACTGCGTCCTCCGCCACGATAATCTCGGATTCCGTATTTATGAAAATATGTCCAATCGGCGTGTCCTGGACGAAAGAGGTTTTTGATAGAATCATAATCCCTGCTCTTGTTGGCAGTGTTTTGGATAAAGAATCCCAAAGACGTTCCGGTTGTTTTGCCCTCAAAAACACCGCTTAGAATTTTTACCTCATCTGCCTCTTTTCTTTGCGTGGAATAAAGATTCTTTCCACCTGCACGTCTTTGCATTTCAAGCGCAAGAAACTCCTCTTCAATCTCCAATCCCGCTGGTAACCCGTCTATTACCGCGCCAATCCCCTCTCCGTGGCTCTCGCCAAAAGTCGTAACCCTAAGAGCCTGTCCAAAAGTATTCATTACCTATCCTTATAAACTTTTCTCTTGTTTTAAAATCTCTAATGCCATTTTGGCACAAATCTGTTGCGCTTCCTTTTTGCTTTTGCCCTTTGCCCTGGCATATTCCTTATCGTAAATCTGCACACTCATCAAAAATTCTTTATTATGGTCGGGTCCAAAGGAATCTAAAACAACATATTCTGGAGTGATTCCGAAGACTGCTTGTGTGAGTTCTTGCAAAGCAGTTTTATGGTCGTAAAACAGACTTTTTAAATCAATCTTTGGATAAACTTCCTCCAACAACAACAACATAATCTTGCGCACAGATTCTAATCCACTTTCTAAATAAATTGCGCCCATAACCGCCTCAAACGCATTAGAAAGAATAGAATCCTTGTCTCGCCCCTTATTTTGCTCTTCAGAAGAGGAGATATAAAGATACTCTCCCACATTTAAATAACGTGCCAATTTGGCAAATGCCTTTTCATTTACCATTGAAGCGCGCATTTTGGACAGCTCTCCCTCTGGAGAATGAGGAAACTTGCGGTATAAAAATTCTCCAACAATCAAATCCAAAACTGCATCGCCTAAAAACTCCAAACGCTCATTATGCGCACCTTTTTTGGCACTCTTATGTGTTAAGGCTTCTTTGAGTAAATTCTGATGCTTAAAGCAATAGCCTAAAGTTTGTTCAAAAAGTTGTAAATCCACACGAATCCTTAAATATTTTTAAATTTTAACGCCTCTTCTTTGGCGATTTTATCGCAGATTTCATTCTCAAGATGTCCGCTATGTCCCCTGACCCATTGCACTTCAATTTTATGCGGTTTAGAGACTTTCAAATAAAGCCGCCAAAGTTCTGGATTTTTGACATTTTTAAAGTCTCTCCTAATCCAATTTGGCAACCATTTACTTAAACCATCTAAAACATATTTAGAATCGCAAACAACTAAAACTTCACAAGGTTCTTTAAGAGCCTCTAAACCACGAATCAAAGCCGTTAGCTCCATTTGATTATTTGTCGCTCTCTGCGTCCCCCCACTTAAAATTTTCTCGTGCTCTCCATAACGCAAAATTCCACACCAACCGCCACTTCCCGGATTCCCCAAAGAAGAACCATCACAGAAAAGAGTAACGCGTTTCATCTTGTTTTTCCTTTAAAAACACAAAAGTTTTGAGCGTCAAAAGCTCTTCGCAATGTGGGCAATGCTCAAAAGTTAAAGGTGTAGTTGCCTTGCAAGATTTGCACTGATAGTTAAATCCCAAATCCCCTTGAAAACTCTTGTGCGTCCTTAAAAGACAAATCGTTTCTAATTCAAAAGTTTCTTTTTGCGAAAAACTAAGCGGCAAAATACCCTTTGCCTCAAAAATATCTTTCAAGATTCGGTTTTGCGGATTTGTGGGTATGCTTTGCAACTCCTTAATAAGAGATTGCGGAATCGCTTCACTTTTGAGATTCCATAATATATCTTGTAAATCTAGGAGAGTTTCTTTGGGGATTCGCATTAGCGATTCCCAAAAAAGTGCGGGATAAAAATCTTTCAAGAATCCTAAGACTAAACGCGCTAAAAGTGGCTCTTCACGCAAGATTATCAGTAATTTATGTGAGGTTTCCTCGCTTTTTTTCTGACTTGAAATTAAGATTTTTGTTTTCAAATAACGTCGATATAAGCCCATATCCCCTTGTAGTTCCTCCAAGCAGCCTAAAGCACTTAGCGCGTCTTTAAACAGACTTAATTTTTCGTAAGTTCTAATAAGAGACTTCAAAACCAAAGGATTCCGAGGAAAATAATGTAGAATCTCCAAATAAATTTCTTTAGCGCGTAGAGGAAATCCAGCCTTTTCATAAACCAACCCAAGTGATTCTAGAATCGGAACTTTATCCACAGGATTTTGAATAGAGTCTAAAAGTGCCACATACAAACGAATCGCTTTTTCGTAATTCGCGCTTTTTTGATACATTTTTGCCATAAAGAGCAACGAGGGTGTGGGATTGGGGCTTAGGGCTAAAAACTCTTGTGCTTCCTTATCAAAACCAATATAATCAAAGCTTTCTATAAATCTGCTCAAGGAATCTTGCTGTCTTTTGCCGATTAAATAATTCCAATAATACGCAAAAAGACTGACAAGTCCAATTAAAAAGATAAATATCATAATACCAAAAAGCGGGTCGCGATACTCAATACTTTCCAAAAAATCCAAGTTTGCCCTTTTTAGTGAAAAATCACACAAATTATAACAAAACTTATAGATAAATTTTTGTAAAATTGCGATTTTCAAGTTTAAGTATTGGAGTAAAATTGATTACACAAGAAAGCATTGCTGCACTCAAAAATCAACTAGATATTGTGGAAGTTGTCAGCCATTATATTGAAGTTAAAAAAATGGGTGCAAGCTTCAAATCTTGTTGTCCTTTTCATCAAGAAAAAACGCCTAGTTTTGTGCTTAATGCCAATAAAGGCTATTTTCACTGCTTTGGTTGTGGAATCAGTGGCGATGCAATCAAGTTTGTAATGGATTATGAAAAGCTTAATTATATTGAAGCATTAGAAAAACTAGCGCAATTTTATAATATTACATTAGAATACACCGACAAAATCAAAAAAAGCGATGATTTTAAGATTCTAAACTTTATGAATGATTACTATCAAAATATGCTCAATCCAGAAGTAGAATCCTATATCAAAAAACGTGGAATCACACCCGAAACAAAAATGCGTTTTGAGCTTGGCTATGCACCAAACAACTACGAAATTATGGCGCATTTGCAACGCAATTTTATTAATCTACAAGATGCACTCAATGTTGGAATACTTGGAGCAGAGGTAGAAAATGGTGCAAAACGATATTATGCAAGACTGACCCAACGGCTCACTTTCCCTATTCGTTCTTCGCAAAATAAAATCATTGGCTTTGGTGGGCGCACCCTTGGTAATCACCCAGCAAAATACATCAATTCACCCCAAACAAAACTTTTTAACAAATCTCAAGTCCTTTATGGATATCCACAAGCCAAAGATAGCATCTATCGCCTGAATGAAATCATTATTACAGAGGGTTATTTAGATGTGATTATGTTACATCAAGCGGGTTTTACCAACGCAGTAGCGACACTTGGCACTGCATTGACGCACGAGCATTTGCCTCTGCTTGCCAAAGGAAATCCTAAGATTTTTTTAGCCTTTGATGGAGATAATGCCGGAATGAACGCAGCCTTTAAAGCAGCAACCCTTTTGAGTCTCGCAAACAAAGAAGGCGGGGTTGTGCTATTTGATAATGGACTAGACCCTGCAGATATGGTGAAAAATGGAGAAATAGAGATTCTAAAAAACCTTTTTAGTGCGCCTATTCCTCTGATTGATTATGTGTTAAATACGATTTTAAGCCAATTTGATTTGAAAAATGCTGTGCAAAAAGATACTTGCCTGAAAGAATCCCTTGCCTTTTTACACCAACTTTCACCCGTTATTCAAGAAGAATACAAATCTTGGCTTGCGCAAAGGCTCAATCTACCCTCACATTTAATCAAAGTCCAATCAACGCAAAAATTCCAAAATCCTGCTATTCAAGATTCTTTCCCAGCGGACATTGCAAGCACTCAAGAGAGTTTTTATGGATTGGCAGAAAAAATCATCATCAAAAGTATTTTAGAAGATATGAGCCTTTTGGATTTTGTATTAAACTATCTTGAACCACAAATGTTTCATTCCCAAACGCTCGCATATAAAAAGCTACTGCAAGGAGAATTAGAATCTTCACCTTTAATTGGAATCTTATTGGATTCCAAAATCAAAGCGCAAACAAAAGAAAATTTAAAACAACAAATCATTATGATTCTTTATCGCTATTATGACGAGCAGAGGAAATTGCTTTTGCAAAACTCCTCTCTTTCTCTGCGGGAAAAGTCCTTTCTTTTAAGAAAGTACCAAAAATATTTAGAAGATTTAAAAAAAGGAGATTTAGCACTCTATGAAAGCGTTGGCACTTTTTAGTGGTGGGCTAGATAGCTTACTTGCAATCAAAATCATCAAAGATTTAGGCATTGAAGTTTTGGCTTTGCATTTCAATATTGGATTTGGAGCGAAACAAGATAAAAGCGAAATCTTGCGTCAAAGGTTAAATCAAGTGGGCGCAGAATTAAAAATTGTGGATATTAGGAAGCAATTTTTTGATGAGATTCTCTTCACGCCGAAGTTTGGCTATGGCAAATATTTTAACCCTTGTATTGATTGCCACGCAAATATGTTTTCTCACGCATTAAAAATGTTAGAATCGCAAGGAGCAAGTTTTGTCATTAGTGGAGAAGTATTAGGACAGCGTCCCAAAAGCCAACGCACAGAGGCTCTAGGGCAAGTAGAAAAGCTGTGTGAGGGAAACGGGCTTATCGTGCGTCCTTTATGTGCCAAACTTTTACCACCTACAATTCCAGAGCAAAAAGGTTGGATTCCTAGAGAAAAACTCCTTGATATTAGCGGAAGAGGACGGAATCGCCAACTAGAATTAGTCCAACATTATGGCATAGAATATTATGAGCGTCCAGGTGGAGGCTGCCTGCTCACAGAAACTTCTGTTGCCAACAAAATAAAAGATATTCTCTCTCATCGTCCCATTGTCTTTGAGGATATGGAATTAGTCAAATTCGGACGTTATATGATTCTACCTAATGGAGCGCGTTGTGTGATTGCAAGAAATGAAGAGGAAAACCAAAAGCTAAAATTCAATCACCCTAAAATGTCGCAAATTGAGTTATTAGATTGTATTGGACCTTTAGGGCTTGTAGAGAAAGACGCAAGTGAGCAAGACAAAAATCTTGCGATTTCTCTTACTCTACTTTATGGCAAGACACAGATAAATCAACCCTATAAAGTGCGCTTTGAAGGCAAAGAAATAGAATCTTTTGCCTTTGAAAGCAAAGAAAAAGCACAACAATTTTTAATCTAAAATAAAGGAATCCTAATGGAAACAAAACAAATTTTCAAGCAAATTATCCTAGAGCGATATTCCTGTCGTTCTTTTAAAGATTCTACGATTGACGAAAAATCTCTAGAATACATCTTGGAAGCTGGGCGACTTTCTCCTAGCTCACTTGGACTAGAGCCGTGGCGTTTTTATGTCATTCAAGACAAAAGTCAAAAGCTAGAAATTTCTAAAATTGCAAATCATCAAGAGCATGTTGCGCATTGTGGGGCAATCCTCATCATCACTGCGCGTTTGGATTTCGGGGAATATTTTATACCCAAACTCAAAGGACGCAATATGCCACAAGACGAAATAGACAAAAGAATCGCACTTTATAAGCCTTTTATTGATGGAATGAATGCAGAACAAAAATTACATTATGCAAGAGAACAAGTCTTTTTGGCATTAGGGAATCTCGCAAATGCTGCAAGTGCTTTAGGGCTTGGTTCGTGTATCATTGGAGGATTTGATTCTTGCAAGCTAGACGAATATCTAAGATTAAATACCCAAAAGGAACGTAGCGCGATTCTACTTGTTATTGGTGAAAAAGCCCAAAGTGAAATTCCCCAAAAGTCGCGCAGTCCAAAAGAAGAAGTGATTAAATTCTTATAATTTTTAAAAAGATTCTATTAATTTATTTTTTCAATAAAAATTTTGGATTTTTTAGATAAAATTAGAATTTCTTATTCAAAATTAAAGAAGGGGATGTTTTAGATGTTTAGTAACAACAAAAGAGAACAAGAATTAATAGCAGAAAATAAAGCATTGCACGCAAAAATTGAGCAACTTGAGAATGCCTTACGCAAATGTGGCGAAGAAAAAGCCGAACATAGCTTGCTTATTGAAAAATACAATTCTGATGAAAATCGTATTAAAACATTCAATAAAATTTTAAATATGATAACTATTTCATCTTCTAAGCATTTGAAAATTTTACAAGATAACTTTGCGAATTCTGTTGAAATGCTACAAGAAGCTAAAAAAACTTCCACAGAAAATGTGCAACAAACCAAAATCCTTGAAGATGCAATTACAAATGGTGTTACTAACGCAGTAGAAAAACTTAACAACTTCCAAACAATGATTTCACAAGTCTATCAAGACCTTGATTCCATTACAAATGTCATCAATCTTATCACCGATGTGAGCGACCAAACCAATTTGCTTGCCCTCAATGCCGCTATTGAAGCAGCGCGTGCAGGAGAACACGGAAGAGGATTTGCTGTCGTAGCTGATGAGGTGCGCAAGCTCGCAGAACGCGCACAAAAAGCAACCAAAGAAATTGAAATGAATATCCAAGTATTACGCCAAAATTTCTCTGAAGTGCAAACTTCCACAGAAGAGATTGTAGATGAAATGGACCAAGTCAATGGAGAAGTTGCAAAATTTATCCAAGTAGGAGAAGCTTCTATGGATGTGCGCCAAAATTCTGCAAATGTATTAGATACCACATTTATCGGGCTTGTTAAATTAGACCATTTGCTCTTTAAAATGAATGCTTATAAAGCCATTGTGGATAATAATCAAGAATTGCATTTAGCCGATCATCACGATTGCAGACTTGGAAAATGGTATGAACAAGGAAATGGCAAAGAAATGTTTAGCAGATTGCCAAATTATAGCAACTTAGAATCTCCACATGCAAATGTGCATAATTCCTTTAAAAATGGGGTAGATTTATTCAAAAATAAAGGCTTAGACGCAAATGAAGAAATTTTATCCTTGTTTGAGGCGGGAGAAGCAGCTTCCGATGATGTGGTAGATATTTTAGATAAACTCTTAGAAGAAAAAATCTCTGATAGAAATAATGGAACACAACGTTAGAAAATCTACTCTTTAGCACTTGCTTTTAACTAGCAAGTGCTAAATCTCATTACCCGAACAAGCTTTTTAATGTATTGGGGTCAAAATTTTCAAAGTCAAATTCTTGAGTAGTGGGAGCACCAATCGGCAAACTTGCTTTTTCAATCAAATCACTAATTTTTCCCATTTTTTGCATAATCTCATTATGCTTATTTGTCAGACTTTCACTGATAGAGCCTTGAATTTGGCTTGGCAATGGAAGAGAGAGTGAAACACTTTCTCCTGCAAGAGTCAAAGTCAATTCCTTTCCAAAGAGAGACTCCCCTTTAAATTGAGCAGCTTTAGCGGTATTATCTAATTGTGTTATATTTTCTCCACTACTTTTTATTTGATTTCCTAACCCATTTAATGTAATATCCGCAATCTGCATTGCACCAATCATTTCATTTGCGCCTTTGACACCATCACTAAACTTACGAATCTCTAAAGCAGTTTGCGATAAATTAGGCAATTCTTGCATCTCTTGCGCTTTTTGAGATTCTACTTTTTCCGAATCTTGTGGCTTGATAGCACCCACTTGAGAATTTGGATAAATATTTCCTATTCCATAAGGATTTACTGAAGATAGCATTTAAACTCCTTTTAAATTTTAAAATTTAAAAGCACTTCTTATTCCACTTTTTATTTCTTTGTTGTTTTAATGGGAAAATTATTATTTGATTTTGCAGAGATTAATTCAGAGAACAAAATAAAAATGCTTACTTCCTTAGTGTATCCATAAACTTATGGTATTTGGCTTATCAGCATTTATTTCTTCCTGCGCCATATTTGGCTTCCATTGCTTCTTTGAAAAATTCCCTTTGAGATTTTGGAATCTTATCAGGGTGATTTTGCCGCATATGTTCCACATATTTATCATAACTTGGCATACCCACAAGCAAATGAAAAAACCTATCTGAACGCCGATATATTTGAATAAGGCTAGAAGCATTTGCTTCTAGCCAACCTTTTATGTTTTTTATAATTTTTGGATTTTTATCCGTGTGCGGCAACTTTTCCTTCATACTTACTAGCCTCCTCATAAGGGGATTCCGCAAGTGGAATATCTATTTCACCTTTTGTTGCTTTAATACAAATGCGAATGGTTTGAATTAAAATCAAGCAGGTAACAAACATAAAGAATGCGCAAAGTCCTGCATTTACTAAGTTATTTGTCGCAATCGTCGCAAATCTTTCAGCTAAAGCTGGGTCTGTTGCTTGTGCTGCTTTTGCACTATTGATTTGCCAAAGCGCAATATGACTTACAGCATCATGCACTCTCTCGCCATTGGCTGGAAGTAATTTTAAAATTCCTGCATAAAGCGTAGAGATTAAAACCCAAGCGGCAGGTAGAATCACAACCCACGCTTGTTTTCCCTTGCCCATTTTAAAAAGCACAGAAATTACAAGCAATAACGCCATTCCCGCCAACATTTGATTAGAAACTCCAAAGAGTGTCCAAAGTGATTTTACACCACCTTGTGGGTCAGTGATTCCTTGATAAAGGATATAACCCCAACCCGCAACGCAAATCAAAGTTGCAATCACACCCCAAAACATAGATTGAATATTTCCAATAGGAGCATACACATTGCCCAATACATCTTGCACCATAAAGCGTCCCGCACGCGTTCCTGCATCAACAGCAGTTAAAATAAACAATGCTTCAAAAAGAATCGCAAAGTGATACCAAAATGCGGTAGAGCCTTGATTAAACAAAGGAACTTCCGAAATAATTGTTGCCAAACCAATTGCAAAAGTTGGTGCGCCTCCTGTTCTACTTAAGATACTTTTTTCGCCAATATTTTCTGCCATATCTAAAATTTCTTGTGGCGTAATGACAAAGCCAAAGTTGTTAATCGTTTGTGCTGCAACTGCTGCTGCTTGTGCTACATCTGTGATTCCTGCTGTTCCAAGCCCTGCAGGAGCAACATTGATAGAAAAATACAATCCCGGAGTTAAAATACACGCAGCAATCAATGCCATAACTGCAACTGCAGATTCCATAACCATAGAACCATAGCCCACCATTCTTGCGTGAGATTCTTTCTCTAGCATTTTTGGAGTTGTCCCGCTAGAAATTAGCGCGTGGAATCCGCTAATTGCCCCACAAGCAATGGTAATAAAAAGAAAAGGAAAGAGCTGTCCGCTAAAAACTGGTCCTGTCCCATCAATAAACTTCGTAACACTTGGAAATTGAATATCTGGTGCAACAATCAAGATTCCTGCTGCCATTAGCACAATCACACCGATTTTTAAGAATGTGCTTAAATAATCACGAGGAGCAAGCAAAAACCATACAGGGAGAATTGCTGCAACAAAACCATAACCAATCATTATATAGGTTAATGTAACAGGCGTTAATGTAAATATTGCGGATAAAGTTGGATTTGCGGCAACTTCTTGTCCATAGAATAACGCAAGCAATAATAATACAAAACCGATAATACTAGCCTCACCTATTTTACCTGGTCGCAAGAATCGCATATGAATTCCCATATAAATTGCGATTGGAATCGTCATTGCAATCGTGAATAATCCCCAAGGAGATTCTGCAAGAGCATTAACCACAACAAGTGCCAAAATCGCAATAATCAACATCATAATGCCCAAAATCCCTATCATTGCAATACTTCCAACGCCCTTACCCAACTCTAGTTTAATGATTTCACCTAGTGATTTACCATTGCGGCGCATTGAAACAAAAAGCACCGTAAAGTCATGCACTGCTCCAGCAAGCACAACACCAACTACAATCCAAATCATACTAGGCAAATATCCCATTTGAGCTGCTAAAATTGGACCTACAAGAGGACCAGCACCAGCAATAGCGGCAAAGTGGTGTCCGAACAAAACGATTTTGTTTGTTGGACAAAAATCACGTCCATCATTCATCGTTAGTGCAGGAGTCGCGCGATTGTCGTCTAAGCCTAAAACTTTTTCTGCAATGTATTTTGAATAAAATCGGTAACCAATCATATAAATACATACTGCGGCTACCACAATCCATACTGCAGAAATTGTCTCGCCTTGATGTAATGCTAAAACACCAAAGCCCCAAGCACCAATAAGAGCTACAATCGCCCAAATAACCATACTCAAAACTTTATTCATAAAGCTCCTTCTTAAATCTAATTCGTGCTACCTAAGAGCAAAATCATTATACATTGGATTCTAAAGCATATCAATTAAATTTTAAACATTATCGTTTTATTTTACAAAAAACTACAAAAAACTATTTTCAAATGTTAATTTTTTACCCATTTTGTTAAGAATAGACAAGATTGATTTAGGAGAATAAAATTATCAAAAACTATTCCATAGGAATTTTGGAGGATAATTAATGCCAAAACTCCTGTCCTTGCGAATTAAGATTATACATTGCTGTGAAAGTTTTTTAAAATTTCTTACAATAATATAGAATCTAGCGATAATTATGGATAAACTCCACAAGATTGATTGCATTCTCACGCGGCAAATCCGGAAGCATTCCGTGTCCTAAATTAAAAATATGCGCAGAATCTTTCATTAGTTCTAAAATCTCCCGCGCACCCTCAAGCATAGAATCCTCATTATAGATTCTACACGGCTCTAAATTGCCTTGCAAAGCATATTTATGCCCTAATTTTTCTTTTGCAATTCCAAGCGGTGTGCTCCAATCCACGCCAAAGACATCAAATTCTCCGTCTATCCTATCCAAATATCCAGAGATTCCTTTGGGGAATAAAATCACAGGAATATGAGGGTATTTGCGTTTTATAAAACTTGCAATTTGCTTACAATATTTCCAACCAAACTCCAAATACGCATTCTCTTCTAGCGCACTTGCCCACGAATCAAATACCATCACCGCATTCACTCCTGCTTGAATTTGCGATTCTAAATAATGTTTTAGATTGTGTGTAACTTTCTCAAGGATTGCGTGTAGAAATTGCGGATTGGAATACAAAGTTTTTTTAGACTTCGCATAAGTTTTGCTCCCCTCCCCCTCAATCATATAGGTTGCAAGCGTCCAAGGCGCACCACAAAATCCAATCAATGCCCTATCCTTAGCTAGATTTTGGCGCGTTAGAGAAATTGTATCATACACATAATTCAGTCTTTTATATGCTTCATCGCTTAATCTTTCCAAATCGTTTTGAGATTCTATTGGTTTTTTAAACTTCGGTCCCTCTCCTGCATAAAATCCCAAATCCATTCCCATTTCTAATGGCACAACCAAAATATCACTAAATAAAATCGCTGCATCTACATTCAAAATCTCCACAGGCTGCAAAGTAACTTCACTTGCTAATTTCGGATTCCTACAAAGACTCAAAAAATCTCCTGCCTGCTTACGCACTTCTTTATATTCGCTCAAATATCTTCCGGCTTGACGCATAAACCACACAGGTGTATAAGGAGTTTTTTTCTTAAAACACGCATCAACAAAAATCATTTTTTCCTCTTTAAATATAAAATATTTCGTTGTATTTTATCTAAGTAATAGTGCATTTATGCTAAAATTACGACTTTTTAGATTGTTTTAATTTTTATTTTATAAAAACAGAATCTAACATTAAGGAAAGGTTTAGATTATGATACTCACCCTTGTAAAGAAAATTTTTAGCAGCAAAAATGACAGATTAATTCGTCATTATCGCAAAGAGATTCGCAAAATCAACTCCCTAGAAGAAAGCTATCAAAAACTAAGTGATGAGGATTTAAAAGCAGCTTTTTTGCAGCTAAAAATTCAAGTTCAAGAAGCACAAGATTCCAAAAAAGCCCTTGAAGAAGTGCTTTATGATTCGTTTGCAATCACAAGAGAAGCAAGCAAAAGAGTTTTAAAACTGCGCCATTTTGATGTCCAACTCATCGGTGGAATAGTGCTACACGAGGGTAAAATTGCAGAAATGAAAACGGGTGAGGGAAAAACTCTCGTCGCCACGCTTCCCGTTTGTTTAAACGCTATGGTTGGCAAAAGTGTGCATATCGTAACAGTCAATGATTATCTTGCACAAAGAGACGCGGAGCTTATGCGTCCGCTTTATGAATTTTTGGGATATTCCGTTGGGGTAATTGTCAGCGGAAATTATGACGATAATGATAGATTACAGCAATATTCTAGTGATATTGTCTATGGCACAAACAACGAATTTGGATTTGATTATTTGCGCGATAATATGAAATATGACTTCCATCAAAAAGTTCAAAAAACACATCACTTCGCAATCGTAGATGAGGTGGATTCTATTTTGATTGATGAGGCGCGCACTCCTTTGATTATTTCAGGTCCTGCCAATCGCACTTTAGATAATTATAAAGCAGCCAATGTTGTTGCACTGAAATTAGAAGAAGAAAAACATTATACTTTGGACGAAAAAAATCGCACGATTCTGCTTACCGAAGAAGGTGTCAATGAGGCGGAAAAACTCTTTGGTGTAGATAATTTATACAGCATTGAAAATGCGATTTTGGCGCACCATTTAGACCAAGCACTCAAGGCAAATAAGCTTTTTAAAAAGGATAAAGATTATGTTGTGCGGGAGGGTGAAGTCGTCATTGTAGATGAATTTACAGGAAGATTAAGTGAGGGGAGACGTTTTAGCGAAGGATTACACCAAGCCTTAGAAGCCAAAGAGGGAGTGCAAATCAAGGAAGAATCCCAAACGCTTGCCGATATTACTTATCAAAACTACTTCAGACTTTATGAAAAACTTGCCGGAATGACAGGAACAGCACAGACAGAAGCAAGCGAATTTCTACAAATTTATAATTTAGAAGTTGTCTCTATTCCGACAAATGTGCCCATTTTGCGTCAAGATTTAAACGATTTAATTTATAAAACAGAGGCAGAAAAATTTAAAGCATTGGTAGCAAAAATCATAGAACTCCACCAAAAAGGACAACCGATTCTTGTAGGGACAGCTTCCATAGAAAAAAGCGAAAAAATCCACGAATTGCTCCAAAAAGAGAGAATTCCGCATTCTGTGCTAAATGCCAAACAGCACGCTAAAGAAGCCGAAATCATCAAAGACGCGGGCAGAAAAGGGGCTGTAACAATCGCTACTAATATGGCTGGGCGTGGCGTAGATATTAAAATCAACGATGAAGTGCGCTCACTTGGCGGACTTTATATCATCGGAACAGAGAGGCACGAATCACGCAGGATTGACAATCAACTAAGAGGACGCAGTGGGCGACAAGGCGACCCGGGAACAAGCCAATTTTACCTAAGCCTTGAAGACCCATTATTAAGGATTTTCGGAAGTGATAAGATTAAAAATATTATGGACAAACTAGGATTAGATGAGGGCGAACACATAGAATCTCATCTCGTTACGCGTTCGGTTGAAAACGCACAGAAAAAAGTAGAAAGTATGCACTTTGAGGCAAGAAAACATTTACTAGAATACGATGATGTTGCAAACGAACAGAGAAAGGCAATCTATCGCGTCCGAGATGAAATGCTAGACCCCAACCACAATATTTCGCACAAAATCATTGAGAATCGCCAAGAAGCTATTGCAATGCTTTTACAAAAATGCGAAGTTTTTAGCGAGGAAGATGACTTAGGACTACTTTGTGCCCAAGCGCAAGAAGATTTTAATGCACTTTTAAATCAAGACTCTTTAAAAGAATATTACAAAATAAATCACAACTTTGAAGGCTATATTGAAGAAATTTTATCCCACGATTATGAAGAAAAAATGCAGATATTAGACGAAAAAACGCGTAATGAGATTGAAAAACTCGTCTATTTACAAACATTAGACAACTTGTGGCGCGAACATCTTTATGTAATGGACAATCTCAAAACAGGAATTGGGCTTCGTGGATATAACCAAAAAGACCCGCTTGTAGAATACAAAAAAGAAAGTTACAATCTTTTCTTAGAGCTTGCCGCACAGATTAAATACACTGCAATTAAAATGCTTCAAAAAGTGCAGTTAAAACCCGCAGTTAAAGAAAATGAAAAAGAAGCGGAATTAGCGCGTCAAAAACTAACCAATTCTACCGAAGGCGCAACTTTTGGTAATACAAAAACAAAACCGGTGCGCAATGAACCTTGCCCTTGCGGAAGCGGCAAAAAATATAAAGATTGTTGTGGCAAAAGCGGACCTAAAAGCGGCGCATTAGCAAAACATAAGGAATCCTAAATGCAATCTTCACCTACTGCTCCCACACAGAATGCTAAACTGATTTCTTTTTTGGTGCGTCGCTATTTGCGATTCAATAAGGCGCAACCTTTTATTTCTGTTACCGCAATTTTAGCTTTTTTGGGTGTATGTATTGGTGTGATGGTGCTAATTGTTGCAATGGCATTGATGAATGGATTTGATAAGGAATTTGAGCGCAAATTATTCATTATGAATTATCCTATTACTGCCATAAGTAGCGGATTTGAAGCAATAAACTCTTCTGTGCTAGAGGAAATGGAATCACGCTTTAAACATCTAAGATTCAGTCCCTTTGTGCAAATGCAGGCAATCTCCAAAAGAGGAGCAAGAATGGAAGGCGCAATGATATTTGGTGTGGATTTTGAGCGCGAAAGCAAGCTTAATCCCATTTTCCAAACGGCGTTTGAAAAGACACAAAAAGCCCATCAACAAAATTTTGGCTTGCCTTATGAGGCGAATACATTTGACATTATTGTAGGCAAAACCCTGCAACAACAATATGGCTTGCAGTTAAACTCTAAGCTTCTCTTAATTTTTACGCATTTAACTCCCACAGCAATGAGCCTTACTCCCACAATGAAACATTTTAATGTTGCAGGTATTTTTGATTCTGGATTGATTGCCTATGATAAGGGTTATATTTACACCAATTTAGAATCCCTACAAACAATCAAAGAACTGCCTTATAATGTTTATGATGGAATCCATATTTATTCTGACGATGCACGCAAAGACATTCTTGCCCTACAAAAACATTATCCACAAATTCATTTCGTGGGTTGGTGGGAGCAAAATGGCAATTTCTTCGCAGCTCTTGCTCTAGAAAAACGCGCACTCTTTATCGTGCTTATGTTGATTATTCTTGTCGCTTCGCTCAATATTATTAGTTCGCTTTTGATGACTGTAATGAGTCGGCGCAAAGAAATTGCCTTGCTTCTCACAATGGGTGTAAGTGCAACCGAAATTAAAAAGACTTTTTTGTATTTGGGAAATTTTATTGGCATTAGTGGGATTCTTGTCGGTGGAATCTTGGCAGCTATCATTCTTATATTACTTTCTTCCTTTCCCATTATTTCATTACCAGCAGATGTTTATGGTAGCGACAAATTACCTTTGGAATTGTCTTTAATGGACTTGGGACTAATTCTCATTGGTTCTTTTGGAATCGTTTTTTCCTCTTCTTATTATCCTGCAAAAAAAGCAACACAAATTGACCCCTTGCAAGTTTTGCGCAATGAATAATTTTAAGAAATGCGATTCAAAAAAATTTTTATTGAAATCACAAATTTTTGCGGATTAAATTGCAGTTTTTGCACACCGATGAAGGCAAAAGACACTATGCCTTTAAACCTTTTTAGCAAGATTATTAGAGAGATTCAACCTTACACCAAGCTTTGCGCCCTGCATATTTTAGGTGACCCCTTAACGCTCCACAATCTTAAAAGTTATTTGGATTCCGCTCAAGATTTAAGGATTGAAATCACGACAAGCGGATTTTACTTAACACCCCAAAATACCGCCCTACTGCTAAACCACCCCAATATCCACCAAATCAACTTCTCCCTAACAAGCGCACTTTACCAAAAAAACAAAGTAAATTTGGATTCCTATCTCACACCCATTTTAGACTTTTGCGCAACACACCAACACCTTCAAAGCGAGAAATTCATTAACCTGCGCCTTTGGAATCTAAATGCAACCTTAAGCGCACCTAGCAAAAATACAGAAATCTATCAAGCATTACAGGACTTCTTTCACCTTGATTTGATTGCCCCCACCAAAACGCGCCTTGCTTACAAGATTCATCTTGTGGGTGCGCCCTTTTTTCAATGGGCGGACGAAAAAGCACCACCGCAACACAAAGAGGGATTCTGCTATGGTGCGAGTGAGCAATTAGGAATCCTCTGTAATGGCGTTGTTGTGCCTTGCTGCTTTGACACCAAAGGAGAGATTCCTCTAGGCAATCTTAACTCCCAAAGTTTAAACGAGATTCTACACACACCGCGCATAGAATCCCTCATTCTTGGCTTTAAAGAAGGGAAACGCATAGAATCTCTGTGTCAAAACTGCTCTTATCTGCCACAACCCACACAGCAATAACAAAGCAGGAAGCGCAAGGTATGCCACATTATAGATTGCTTCGTCCGCTACGCTCCCTCGCAATGACGGAGGGGTAATCATTGTGTCATTGCGAGAAACATGCAGTGTTTCGTGGCAATCCATAACCAAGCATAAAGCAAATAAAATCTCTAAGGCAAGATTTCATTTTTTGCTCCATTAATACTCCATTAACTTTTATTCCGCTATACTTCGCAACCTTAAATCACACAAAGAAGGCATTCTATGCGCTCTCTTACATTCTTGAAAATCCCCCCCCCCCCGAAAGTCTCTTGGACCTACTTTGTTTTAGGAGTTAGCCTCTTTGTCGTCTTGATGAATTTCAATCTTTTCTCCTGTCTTTATGGCAATATAGACTTTAAGGACAATCCGCTTTTATTCCTCTCACTGCCTCTAATTTTCTTTGGGCTAGTCTTAAGCATTTTTTCTCTCGTCTTTCTACCCTATTTAAGCAAGCCCCTAAGTATTCTTATCATTCTATCCACCTGTTTAAGTGTCTTTTTTATATCTAACTATGGCATTATCGTAGATTCGGATATGATAAGAAATGTTGTAAAAACAGACGCTAAGGAGGTGGGCGATTTATTGAATGCAAAACTTCTTTTGTTTGTGGTTTTTCTTGGAATCCTCCCTGCACTCCTGATTCTTAGTTGCAAGATTGAATATTTTGGATTCAAAGCACACTTAAAGCACAAACTCCTTTTACTCTCCTTTGGTTTAGTCTTAGCCTTTGGATTCTTTTTAATCCAAACAAAAACCTTGATTCCTTACTTTAGGAGCAATCTACAAGCAAGGGTTTATAACATTCCATTCTATCAATTCTACTCTGCCTTCAAATATTTCAAACAAGATTTTTCCAAACAACCAACCTTTTTGATCTTGTCCGAGAATGCAAAACTCAAGAATCCTCAAGAGAAAAAATTGCTTATTTTAGTTGTGGGAGAAACCGCTAGAGCGGCAAATTACTCACTTGGCTCTTATACGCGCAATCCTGTAAATGAATATACAGAACAAAAGGATATTACCTATTTTAATAATTTCTACTCTTGTGGCACTTCTACTGCGATTAGTGTGCCTTGTATGTTTAGCTTCAATCCACGCAAAGACTTTAAAACCTCTGAATTTCAAGAAAATGTTTTAGATGTTTTGCAAAATATCGGCGTGAATGTTGTTTGGCTAGATAATAATTATGGTTCTTGTCAAGGGGTTTGTAAGCGATTAAGTAAAGTCAAGCAATTTGATGGGGGTTATGATGTGGTGCTATTTGAGGAGTTTATCAAAGGTTTGCCGACATTAGAGGGAAATAATCTTTATGTCCTGCATTTGCAAGGCTCACACGGACCTGCATATTACAAAAGATACCCGGATAATTTTCGCCGCTTTACGCCCACTTGCGATACAAACGAGCTAAGCAAATGCACACAGGAGGAGATTCTTAATACCTATGACAATACGCTTTATTACACCGATTGGATTATAGGGGAACTCATTGATATTGCCGCGGAAGTGAATAACTATACAACAGCGGTGCTATATCTCTCTGACCACGGAGAAAGCTTAGGAGAAAACGGAATCTATTTGCACGGAATGCCCTATGCCCTAGCCCCACAGGAGCAAATCCATATTCCAAGCATTGCATATCACAACAACGCAACCATTAACGCGCGTCTTAAGCAATATGGCAACTTTAAACTCTCCCACGATAATCTCACACATTCAATATTAGGATTTTTTGGAGTAGCAAGTCCTCTTTATAAGGAATCTTATGATATTTTTAGCACTTCTTTGAAGGAGAATCCATAATGAAACCCGACTATTCCTTTTTTGCAAACACAAAATTTGCACTTCAAGGGGTTTGCGCCCTCTTTAAGAATGAAAAAAGCTTCCGCATAGAACTTTGCATCATCATTCCTGCATTGATTTTGGATTGTTTTTTGCCACTTTCCATCTTGGAGCATTTATTCTTAGCCTTTGTGCTGTTTATGATTTTGATTGCAGAGGCGATTAATACCGCCATTGAAGCTAATGTGGATTTGGTTACAGAGTCTTTTGACCCAAAAGCAAAAATTGCAAAGGATTGCGCCTCTGCGGCAGTATTTTTTAGTGTCCTCTTTGCGCTTCTTAGCTGGGGAATTTTCTTAGGAAAACTATGGATAGAGGAATAGAATTACTTCAGAAAAGAATCCCAAAAAAACAAGAGTGGGTAAATTTTAAACATTTTAAACGATTCATCGTTAAAAAATATAAAATATAGAAAATTATCCAACCATTACACAATAAAAAATGTAAAATGTTTATCATTAAACTAATGGGAAAAGAATGCAAAACAATAGAGATTATCAAGGTTTTACTAGAGAATGCAAAGAGTTTTTGTTTGACACAAAAGACAATGTTAAATATTACAGAATCTTTGAAGATTATTTAGAAAGATTCGCCTATGGTATAGACGCTTCGTGCTACCGCTATATTCCACAACTTGTGCTAAAGCCCATCAATGAAACAGAGGTTCAAAAAATCATCACCTTAAGCCAACAATACAATATTCCGCTTACCTTTAGAGGTTCAGGCACAAGTTTAAGCGGACAAGCTTGTAGCGATAGTGTATTGGTGGTTTGTATTCACAAATGGCAGACCATTCATCTAACGCAAGATTCCATTTGGTGTGATTGCGGAGTAATTGGCTCGGAAGCAAACCTTGTATTAAAACCATTGGGCAAAAAAATAGGACCAGACCCAGCAACGATTAACAATGCAAGTATTGGTGGAATCTTTTCTAACAATTCTAGCGGAATGTGTTGCGGTGTCAAGCAGAATAGTTACCATACAATCAAATCCATTCGTGTAATTTTAAACGATGGCTACATCTTGGATACTTCAGATGAAAAAAATATACAAGATTTCTTGCAAATCCACAAAGCATTAGCGGAAAATCTCCTTGCTTTGCGTCAAGAAATGCTAGAAGATGCTACTTTATGTCAAGAGATTGTGCGCAAATTCAAGATAAAAAATACCACAGGTTATAGCCTGAATGCGCTCATTGATTTTAAGGAAATTAAAGACATTCTAAATCACATCTTTATTGGAGCAGAAGGCACATTAGGCTTTGTTTCACGTGTGGAATATTTTACCCAAGAGGATTTTAAACACAAAGCGTGCGCATTAATCTTTTATGAATCTCTAGCACAAGCCGCAAGGGCAATTCAAGTCTTAGCTGCTAATGATACTATTGTGAGTGCAGCAGAGATTATGGATTATGCTTGTTTAAAAGCTGTGCGTCATATAGAGGGTATGCCACAAGATTTACAAAAAGTCCAAGAGGGAAACTGCGCACTTTTGATTCAACTAGAATCCAATACATTCTCTATATTGGAAAAAAACATTCAAACAATAAAAGAACATTTGGATTCTATTCCTACGCTTTTTGGATTGCATTTTAGCTTTGAAGCTAAAGAACAAGAACAATGGTGGAAAGTCCGTAAAGGTTTGTTACCCATTTCAGCCGCGACTAAACGAAGTGGAAGCACGGTAATCACGGAAGATATTTGCTTTGAGATTCCTCATTTCGCACAAGGTATTGAAAACATTACAAAACTTTTCAAGCAATATGATTTTGATGGCATTATTTTTGGGCACGCTTTAAGCGGCAATGTGCATTTTATCATCACGCCTATCTTGAGTGATAAAAAAGAATGTGCAAATTTTGCAGGTTTTATGGACGCATTAGCGCAAATGGTTGTAAGCCTTAAAGGTAGCACCAAAGCAGAACACGGCACAGGGAGAATGATGGCACCCTTTGTAGAGCTAGAATGGGGAGAAAAAGCTTATGCTATTAACCAAAGAATCAAAAAAATTTTTGATGAAAAAAATCTCTTCAACCCCGATGTTATTATTTGCGGAAATCCTAACATACACATTCAAAATCTAAAACCAGCCAATGCCATAGAGGATTATTTGAATGCCTGTATGGAATGCGGGTTCTGCGAAAAAGTCTGCCCAAGCAAAAACTTAACCCTCACACCAAGACAAAGAATCGCGGTGCTTAGAGAGATTGCGCGCTTAAAAGAAATTCAACATAAAACCTCACAAGAACAAGAACAACTCTGCGCACTTGAAGCAAAGTTTGAGGAATATGTCGTGGAGACTTGCGCAACTTGCTCTATGTGCGCCACAATGTGTCCGCTTAGCATTAATACCGCAAAAATAGCAACCACACACAAGAATAATCATTCTAGTGCATTAAGCCAAAATCTCTCCGCAAAAATCTCGCAACACATAGACAAAGCAGTCTATACAGCAAAAGTAGGCGTTCATCTAGCGCAATTTGCCACAAAAGTGCTTTCTAGAGATACAATCAAAAATTTAAGCCTCCAATGGAATAAAAAATTTAAAACTCCCTATATACCAAAATATATGCCCACTGCAAATTCTTTTTCATTTTTTGGTAACAAAAAGATATATTCTCAAAACAAAGTTTTATATTTCAGCTCTTGTTTAAATCGTATTTTTGCGCCCTCTCATTTAGCAAGAGACTTACGCCCAATTCAAGAGGTTTTTATTAGTCTTTGTAACAAGGCAAACATTGAGGTAATTTTCCCTAAAAATCTCTCCAAAATGTGCTGTGGCAAGGCTTTTAAGGATTATACACAAAAAAATCCAAAAATCAATCCCATTCAAAACCTCCTGCAAAATCTATTGATAGAATCGCAAAATGGAGAGATTCCTATTGTATGCGACCATAGTGCCTGCAGTAGCGAAATTTTAGAAAAACTAAGGGAATATGATGCATACAAACATTTAAAAGTTTTGGATATGAGTGTATTTGTGCAAAAAATAATTCTACCAAATATAAAGATTATTCCGCTAAATGAACCAATTGGAATCTATGCAGTCTGCGCGTGCAAAAAGGAGGGTTATGCGGATTCTATCAAATATATTGCGCAAGCTTGCACGCAAGCGGAAGTTGCAGAACACACTCCAACTTATTGCTGTGGCTTTGCCGGAAACAAAGGCTTTATCAATCCCACGCTCAATCAAAATGCGCTAGAGAGTTTGAAAGATTATTTTTTGCAAAAAAATATCAAGCGATTCTATGCTAGCTCTAGCACCTGCGAGATAGGCTTGAGTGAGACAACAAACTTAGCTTGGCAACACATTATTTATTTGCTTGATGAAGTAAGTCAGAAAACAAAACTCTATTAAAACTAACAAAGGAGAGAAAATGTTATTAAATTTTAAAGGAAAAAGTCCAAAAATCTCCCCCAATGTATTCATTGCAGAAGGAGCTAAGATTATCGGTGAGGTAGAAATCGGGGAAGATTCTAGTATATGGTTTAATTGCGTGTTAAGAGGAGATGAAAACTTTATCAAAATTGGCAAACGCACAAATATTCAAGACTTGACTACTTTGCACATTTGGCACAGACTCTTTGATGATAAAGGCGAAAGAATAGACGCGGGCTTCCCTGTCATCATTGGAGATGATGTTACGATTGGGCATAATTGCATTATTCACGCTTGCAAGATTGAATCTTGCTGTCTAATCGGTATGCACTCGTGCGTTATGGACGATGTTTGTATCAGTGAAAATAGCATCGTAGGGGCTGGGAGTGTTGTAACAAAAGGCAAAAAATTTCCTCCACGCTCACTTATTTTGGGAAATCCCGCAAAACTTGTTAGAGAATTAAAAGAAGAGGAAATAGCCCTTATCAAAGAATCGGCACAAAATTATGTTCGCTTCAAAAATGATTTCTTGGCTAATTTATGCTAAATACATTTGGGATTCCACAAGCAGAATCCCAAACTTTAATATAAAATAATATGCACTTTTTGTGAGCCATGCACGCCAAAAACTGTGATGAGTTCAATATCAGCAGTGCGTGAGGGACCGGCAATAAATAAAATATTGCTAGGCAAAACTGCGTTTTCAGCTTTTACAAGATTCAAAGCCTCCGCCAAACTTCCTACAATATTTTCCTTTTTTAACAACATAATACAAAGTGTCGGTGCTAGAGAGAGCATTCTCGGTTGAGTTTTGGAAGAATGCACGAGAGCGACGCCATGCGAGCTCACACCCACTCTCGCACGAATGACAGAAAAATCACTATGAAACACATCTTCCCTTAGATTCTCAATTTCTTGATTGAAGCATATTTTCTGTGTCGCTTCAATTTTATTTAAATCCAAGCCCAAATTTTCAGAATAAATCATTTTTTGATAGCCATAACTTTTGACAATTTCATTGATTTTATTTTCCAAATTATTACTATCGCATTCCTCTACAATATATTTATTGTCCGTCATTTTGCGTTTCATTTCCTCTAGCATTTCTCCGCTTCTTTGTATATGCACCACAGGGTCGATACTAGGCTTGCGTTCAAATTCTGGCACTTTATGAGCTCTCTTTAATCTCTCTAGAATCTGTTTTTTGCTTCTTTGTGAAATACTCTCAATCCTATTAGTCATAATGCACCCCTTGCAACTTTTGAATCTGTTGATAAAGATTACCTTTGATTTGTGGCAATTCCTTGAATGCGCTCCATTTTTTAATCACAGGTAAAGAATCTTTAAAACGATGCAAAGCACCATTGAAATAATGTGCATTGCCAAGTGATAATCTCCACAATGTGCCATTGGTTGCAACTTTAGCAAAACCTTGCATACTCAAAGATTCACATTTGTTAAGCTTCAACATACTTGCACCCAAAGGAGGGTTTTTTCCTTCTCCTACTTTATTTGCCCTTAACTTTCTAATCAAATCCGCAAGCGGAATTTTTACAGGGCAAACTTCACTACATCTTCCACAGAGTGAGCAAAAGCTCAAAATATCTCCTGTTAAATCAATCCCGAAAAGATTCGGGCTAATTACTTCTCCAATAGGTCCGGGATAAATCGTTTGATAGGTATGTCCTCCAATCTTATCATAAACAGGACAGAAATTCATACACGCTCCACAACGAATACAACGCAATGCCTCATAATAATCGGAATGTGAGAGCATATCACTTCTATGATGATCAAACAAGACAATATGCACTTCTTTTGGTCCATCTAAATCGCCATTTTTTCTTGGGGAAGTGATGATGTTATTATAAGTTGGTATAAATTGTCCTGTTGCGGAGGGAGTAAGCAAATGCACCATTGTTGCTGCGTCTTCAAAGGTTTCCATTACCTTTTCAATCCCACAAATTGCTACGTGAATTTCTGGAGCTGTGGTGCACATTCTCCCATTTCCCTCATTTTCAATCAGCCAAAATGCACCCTCTTTAGACATTGCAAAATTTACACCGCTTAAACCCATTTGCAAGCCTTCAAACTCATCTCTTAAGTGTTTTCTCGCAATTGCATTGAGTTTTTCAGGCTCGGATTCCAAACTAGCACCCAACTTTTCCTCAAAAATCTTACCTACTTCATAGCGATTGCGGTGAATTGCTGGCACAACAATATGCACGGGAGTTTCGCCATTAAGTTGCAAAATAAGCTCCCCCAAATCTGTTTCAATGGCACTAATTCCCTTTTTCTCCAAGAAATGGTTTAAACCGATTTCCTCACTCGCCATAGATTTGCCCTTAAGAATCTTGCGAATATTTTTTTCTTTCATTAATTCATAAATAATTTCGCAAGCGTCCTCACTACTTGAAGCCCAATGCACTTGTATGCCATTTTTGATAGCATTTTTTTCAAACTCCAACAATCTTTCTTCTAAGCTCATCAAGGCATTATTTTTTGCTTGCATTGCTTTGTCTCGCAATCCTTGCCAATTTTCAAATTTATCCTCAATGATTTTTAGACGATTTCTTTGTAGTGTGTGCATAGCAACATTCAAATTTTCTCTCATTTGAGAATCGTTTAACTTCGTATGTACTATTTCCTCGTGTGCGATTCTATGTTCTACACTCATAAGCTCACCCCCTCTAATCGTTTCAATAAAAATTCATAAAGATGAATACCTTTGGTATTTATTCCTAGCTTGCTCATTGTGCCTTGAATATTTAAAAGACAACCTCCATCTCCACTTACAACATATTTTGCGCCTGTTGCTTCTATGTCTTTGATTTTTTGCATTGCCATAGCATTGGAAATTTCAGGCTCCTTGACAGAAAATGTTCCACCAAATCCACAACATTCCTCTTCAAACTCCAAAGGGATTAGTTCTACATTCTTGAGCCGCTTTAGTAGATTTTTACTTGCTTCCACACTTTGTTGAATCCTTAAAGCATGACAATTTGAATGCCAAGTTACCTTAACATTCTCTCCTTTATCTTGATAATCCACATTTAAAACTTCATCTAAATATTGGCTTAGCTCTATCACGCGTTGGCTAAACCGCTTCACCAAGTCAAAATTAGAATCTCCCTTGAATAGCTCCAAATAATCGTGGCTCATCATTCCTGCACAAGAGCCACTTGGCACGACGATAGGATAATCTTCCTTAAATTGCTGGATATTATAAAGTGCAACCTCTTTGCTTTCCTTAAAATATCCGGAATTAAAAGAAGGTTGCGCACAACAAGTTTGATTCTTTTTAAAGATTACCTCTACTCCTTCACGACGAAGGAGCTTGATTGCACTTAGCACAACTTCTTGCATTGCAGCTGCGCCTAAACAAGTTGCAAAAAAATATACTTTTCTCATTGTTTTTACCTTATTTTACGAGCGGCACTATTTCTGGAATGATACCATTTAAGAAAAATGCGATAATAAATGTCCAAATTCCAATCAACAAAATAAAGCCAATAGAATATTTCAATGTGAATTTAAACAATTCAGATTCTTTGCCGACTAAACCTACTGCCGCGCAAGCAATGGCAATGGATTGAGGAGAAATCATTTTACCTACAACACCGCCTACGGAGTTTGCTGCCAAAAATAATGCCTCTCCTACACCTAATTCTCCGGCTGTTACTTGTTGAAGAGGACCAAAAAGAAGGTTTGCACTCGTATCACTTCCGGTTAGGAAAACGCCAATCCAACCAATCACAGGACTAAAGAAAGCAAAGGCATCGCCGGTTTGTGCAAACGCCAAACCAAGTGTTGCACTCATTGCCGAATTTTTAGCAATAAAGGCAAAGGCAACCACAAGTCCAATTGTAATGCAAGGAATCGCCATTTCTTTCAAAGTATCCCAAAAGCATTCCCCCACATCACTTGCTTTGATTTTTAATGTCCAAATGGTTAAAAATGCTGCCAATAAAATTGCAGTCCCTGCTTGGAGTGCCACAAAATTAATAGGCAAACTTAAAGAAATTGCTTTGCCATTTTCATCTAAGATTCCACCTTGAA